>CAYRYX010000025.1:10034-12312 GCA_964428755.1 uncultured Bdellovibrionales bacterium
GCGTGCGCCATGCGGCTCGCCGCGTTGATCCGAGGAGCGATGTGAAAGGCGATATCGCGGGCGACCGGCGTTTTCCCCGATCGGATCGGCATCCGGCCGAGGGCGAACATCTCCTGAAATCCGACTCTCCGGGTCTTCGAAAGCACGATGAGCCCGTAGGCCACAATGACCCGGTTCTCGCCAATAAGCGGCATGACGTCCGCCACCGTGCCGACCGCCGCGACGTCGAGCAGCCATTTGAGCTCCCCTTCGGATCTGGGAAGAAATGTCTTGTATATCGCCTGCACCACCTTGAAGGTCGTCCCGGCGCCACAAAGTTCCTTGAACGGATACGGCTCATCACGGAGCTTGGGATTGACGATCGCGAACGCGGCGGGAAGGATTTCCGGGACATGATGGTGATCGATGACGATGACGTCGATTCCCCGGATGTTCGCCTCCGCGATCTCCGCATGATTCATCATTCCGCAGTCGACCGTGAAGACGAGCCGGGCTCCTTCGGCGGAAAAAAAATCGATCGCCTTCATCGAAAGTCCGTGTCCCTCGGCATGCTTATCCGGGATATAGACCGCCACCGGGACTCCGATGCGCTCGAGCCCTTCACGGAGCAATACGGACGATGTGACCCCGTCCGCGTCGAAATCACCGAATATTCCGACACGGTTTCCCTCGTCCTTCGCCACCTCGATACGTTCCATCACCCTCCTCATCGAGGAAAACAGGAACGGATCATGGAGATCGCGATCATAGTCCGGCTCGAGGAACCGCTTCCGATCCTCTTCCGTGACGATGCCACGAAGCGAAAGAAGCCGGTCGACGACCGGCTCCGCTGACACGCGCTCATCCCTGATCGCCCATCGACGCGACATAACATGCCCGGGAAATGATTACCCCCCCCCACACCTGCGAAGCGTCGGATCAGATGCAGACGATTTCCGCCTCGAACCGTTTGTTCCTGGCGTCCTTGAGTCGGAGCTTGATCGCAAGCTTCTCTCCGCCGTCGGAACAAAGAAAATCCCGATTGAGCCCGAGATCCTGCGCGAGCCGTTGCGCGTCGAGCTCGTACGGATTCGGAATGATGAGGTAGTCGGAGCTCGTAAGAAGCCCGTTCACGCGGCTAATGATCTCATGCGGCGGCGTCATGGTCGTCACGAAGAAATCCTTGACACCGAGCACTTTCGCGCGGGCCTCGTCCTCCTCGCGACCGAGGTGGGAAAGGAATATCACCGGAAGATTCATCGTGTTCACGTTCTTCTTGAGCGCCTCGACGAGCATGAAGCCATCCATGCGCGGCATGATGATGCCGGATGCGACGACATCCGGAACCATCTGGTTGATCTGTTCGAACGCCTCAAGACCGTCGGTCGCTTCGCGGACATCGAAACCGGCGTCACGGAGCACGTCCGCATAGAGCGCCCGGGTATCCGCATCGTCATCAGCCAGCACGATGCTGTATTTTTTCTTTTCCATACGAAAAAACTAAAGGAATGGCTAAGGGGAATCCCCTACGACACAGTATACATCAGAAAACGACCGGAACCAAACGGGGATCAGATGCCGGACTCGCCGAGCTTCCGGATGAGCGCTTCCGCTTCCCGAGACAGTTTCTTCGGAATACGGACATCCACGGTGACCAGATGATCCCCTGTCCCCCAACCGCGGACGGATTTGAGTCCCTTCCCCTTGATACGGAACACCTCGCCCGATTGCGTTCCCGCAGGAATCTTCATCTTCACCGGTCCATGGACGGTGTCCACCGTCACCGAATCACCGAGAGCGGCAACCGGAAAACCGATGCCGACCTTCGAAAAGATGTTTTCTCCGCGGCGCTCGAAGGACGCATGAGGTCTGACATGTACGGTCACGAAGAGATCACCCGCAGGCGTCCCGTGTTCACCGGCGGCGCCCTTCCCCACGACGGATATCGTTTGCCCATCCCCTATTCCCGCCGGAATATCTATATCGATCCGCTCCTCGCCGGTCACGCGACCGACACCCTGACATGCATGACACGCTTTCGCGTACCGCTTCCCTTTTCCATGACACCCGGTGCAGGCCTGCATCTGGGAAAATGTCCCGAAAACGCTCCGGACCGTCCGCGCCACCTGTCCCGCTCCGCCACACTCGGGGCAGCTCTCTTCCTTCGACCCGCGTTCCCCGCCGGTCCCGTCGCATGCGGCACATCGTACCGGCTTCCGAAGCCCGAGCGTCCGCTTCACGCCGGAGACCATCTCCTCGAAGGTGATCTCGATATCCGTCTCGATATCCATACCGACCG
>CAYRYX010000026.1:0-12184 GCA_964428755.1 uncultured Bdellovibrionales bacterium
AGACCCTCAAGAACGAGTACAAGCAGAAGCGCCGTTGGGCGTACGGGATCGAGAATTTCCCGGTCACCATGCGCGCGATCTGGCCGGACCGCATCATGTCGGTCTGGAAGAAGCTCCGTATCACCATCGAGATGCTCGAAGGGCACTATTCCTGGGCGACCGCGCCACTCATCCTCGCGCTCCTCGGTTGGCTTCCGCTTCTTCTGGGAGGCCCCGATTTCAACGAAAGCGTGCTCGCGCACAATCTTCCGGTCGTAACCCGCATCCTCATGACGCTCGCGATGGGCGGGCTCATCATCTTCGTCTCACTCTCCTTCCTCATGCTGCCGCCGCGCCCCGCGAAATATGGCCGGTGGCGGAACGTGCTTATGTTCGCGCAGTGGTTTCTCGCGCCGTTCATCGCGCTCCTCGGCGCCTTTCCGGCGATCGACTCGCAGACGCGCATCCTCACGAAGAACTATTTCGGCGAATTCTGGGTCACGGAGAAGATCAGAAAAAAATGACAAAATCAAAATATCAAATGCCAAATCAAGCCAAAAGCAAAAATGACAGACGAAGAATTGTGTCATTTGATATCGGTTTGAAATTTGGCATTTGAAATTTGGCATTTATGAGCGAAGCGAAATTCTTTCTTCCCTTTGCCGTCTCCTTTTTCCTTTCCGTCTCAGTGCTCGCGCTCGCGGTGTTCCTATCGGGGAAATTCCTGCTGAAGGTGCGCGACGAGAAAGGTCGTCTCCATAAGCGGATATCGCGGTTCGGAGGCGTCGCGCTCGTATCCGCCTTCGTCGCGACGGTCGTCGTGAACCGGGATTTGGAAATCACGCCGCAACTCGTCGGGCTGCTTGTCGGATCCATCCTCGTCCTGTTCGTCGGATCGTGGGACGATCTCGTGCCTCTGCCGTGGGCCGCGCAGCTCCTGTTCCAGGTCGCGCTCGGATCGCTCATCTTTCTCTTCGGCATGCGCGCCTGGGTGGTGACGAACCCCTTCGGTGAGCCGTTCTTTCTGCGACCGGAGGAATGGGCGCTGCCGAGCCTCCTTATCGGGCTTCTCTGGACTTTGCTCGTCATGAACGCGGTGAACTGGGCGGACGGCGTCGACGGGCTTCTCGGCGGCATCGCGGTTGTCGCCTTCGCCACGATTTTTCTTGTCGCGCTCCGTCCCGACGTGAACCAGCCGACCGTCGCCATCCTTTCGGCGATCTGCATCGGATTCTCGGTCGGATTCCTCCTCTTCAATATGCCGCCGGCGCGCATCATCGCCGGGACGACGGGCGCGTTCTTCGTCGGATTCCTTATCACCGCGCTCTCGCTCTTCGCGGGCGCCAAGATCGCTACCGCGCTCCTCGTCCTCTCCGTGCCGGTGCTCGACGCACTGTTCGTCGTCCGGAGTCGGATACGTGCGGGAGTATCGCCGTTCCGCGGGGGAGATTCGCGGCACCTCCATGACCGCCTTCGTGAGGTCGGCTGGTCCGACCGTCGCATCGCGTTCTCGTATGTCGCCGTTTCCGCGATCGCCGCTCTGGCGGCACTTTCCCTGCCGGCGCTCGGTAAGCTTTTTTTCCTGCTCGCCCTCTCGCTCGCCTTCGTCTTCTTCGCGGTATCGGTGGAACGGAAGCTTGGGAGCCGTCTGGATGTATAAGGAGATACGGTATGATCTGGGACGCGAACAAGACATATGCTTTGCTCCTCCTCCCGCTTGTCGTCGGGGTCGGGATTTTTTTCTTCCTGAAGCAGGAGAAAGCCGTTCCGGAAACGATCGTCCGGATCGGGGATCGGGAATGGCAGGTGAAAACGGTCGCGTCTCCCGAGTCGCGCGCGAAGGGTCTCTCGGATCGCGATACGCTCTGTCCGGACTGCGCGATGCTTTTCCGGTTCGACACCGAAGGAGCGTATGGTTTCTGGATGAAGGACATGCGGTTTCCTATCGATATCGCCTGGATCCGCGGAGGGAAAATCGTTCACGTCGAACGGCATGTCCCAGCAGACTTCAGCGGGGTCATGACGCCGGAAGAATCCGCCGATACCGTGCTCGAGACGAATGCCGGTGACCTCGACGAGGTCCCGACCGGTGCCGAAGTGATCATTCGGGAGAACCTATGAAAACGTTTTCCGAACGCGTCCGGGACGAAGTGAGGAAAATCCCGAGAGGGAAGACCGCTACCTATGCCGAAATCGCGGCGCGTGCCGGGAGCCCCGGCGCTTCGCGCGCGGTCGGTTCCGTCCTGCGGAAAAACTTCGATCCGGAAATCCCATGTCACCGGGTGATCCGGAGTAGCGGGAGTCTCGGTCGGTACAACCGCGGCGACGCCGAAAAGGAACGTCTTCTCCGTGAAGAGGGCGCGATACGGTGACGCGCAATATACGTACTCTGTTACGTAACCGATTACGTACCTTGCTTCCGTCTTGCGGGATGATATAATGAGTGGCTGGAATAATCATTTTCAAAAAAACGTATGAAGGCATTGATCGGACTCGCGGTGGCGGCGGTACTCGTCGGTGCGGGGTGGTTCCTGTTCCGCGGAGTGACTCCGGAGAAGGCCATGGCGCCGACCGTCGAACAGAAGACCGCGGCGACGGGATCGGTTCCCGCGGAAAGGAAAATCTATACCATGGAGGAAGTGTCGACCCGTAAGGACGCCTCGAGCTGTCTTACCGTCATCCGCGGTACGGTCTATGACGTGACGGCGTGGATCGACAAGCATCCGGGCGGGGACAAGAACATCCTCAAGCTCTGCGGTCTCGACGGTACGGCGGCTTTCGAGAAGAAACACGGTGGTCAGGAGAAGCCGGAGAACGCCCTCAAGGGGTTCGAGGTCGGCACGCTCGGGCAATAGGCGTATACTGTCGGTGTAATCAGTAAGCGGATCTTATGGATACCGGTTCCCTGTCGCAATATGTCGTCGGGCGCGTGAAGGCGGGTGTCGCGAAGGCGGAAATAAAGGAGGAGCTTCTCGCGGTCGGTTGGTCGGAGGAGGAAGCGGACGCGGCGTATCGCGACGGCGTCATCGCGCTCGGCGTTCCCGTTCCGAGCGAGGGGAACCGCCCGACGCTTTCCCGGAAATCCTCGACCGCCGACATCATCGTCAATCTGTTCTCGTTCATCCTGCTCGGTATCGTGGCGACCGCGCTCGGAACGCTCTATTTCGGCATCATCGGCAAGGCGTTCCCGGATCCGCTCTCCGGTATGGGATACTATGGCGAGTCGGCCGCGATGAGCTCGATCCACTATTCCATCGCCGCGCTCCTCATAGGGTTCCCGCTCTACTACGCCGCGATGCGGATCTGGTTCCGCAAGTTCCGCGAGGACGAGGGTCGGACCGAATCGAAACTCTCCAAGTGGCTCACGTATCTCGTGCTCCTTTCCGCGTCGGTCACCATCGTCGGTGATCTCATCACCGTCGTCTTCACCTTCCTTCAGGGCGAGATCACCGCGCGGTTCTTCCTCAAGGCGCTCACGATTCTTGTCATCGCCGGCATCATCTTCGGGTTCTACTTCCTCGAACGCAGGAAGATCCAATACCGCAAGGACATCCCGCGGACGGTATTCCGGAATTTCGGTGTCGCGGTCGCGGCGGTGGTCGCGCTCGGCATCGTCCTCGGGTTCTTCGCGGGCGGTTCTCCTGAAACCGCGCGGAAGCGTTCTTTCGATACGCAGCGCGTGAACGATCTCTCATCGCTATCGACCTGCATCGAAAGCTACGCGACCGACCTCGGACAGCTCCCCGGATCTCTTGCGGAGCTCGAGAAGTCGAGTATGTATTCGTATTGCGCGGGCTCGATGCAGGATCCGGAAACGCGTGCGGAATACGGGTACCGTATCGTCACACCGTCGCGCATGCAGGGGGCGGCGCGTGTCGGGGAATTCGAACTCTGTGCGACTTTCGCGCTCCTGTCGTCCGATTCCGATCGATCGCCTTACGGCGGCGATGTCTGGAGCAGGCACGGTGCCGGCCGTCAGTGCGATACGGTCACCGCGCAGCTCGGGACGATCGCTCCGACTGCGCCACAGGGCGGTTCGGCCGCTTTCCCGGTTTCAAATCCGATCAAATAGCGGTATCCGAACAGACAAGGAAAAAAAGCCCGCCTCCATTTCTGGGGCGGGTTTTCGATTATCGCTAGCGACGGGCGTATCCGGCGGGGACGAGCAGCCGGCTCTGCTCCGCGTACTCCCATCGCGCGAGTTCCGGGCTGAGTCCGTTGCCGAAAGCCGCGCGAAGCAATCCTGTCGTCTGTGAGACGGTGGCGTGTGACGGACCGATGTCGCCGCCGATGGCGGGGTGGTATCGGACCGGGCCCCCGGCGTATTCCCGACAGATGATCTCGTACAGGAGCGTGTCGAGGACGATGAGACGGAACAGTTGCTCCACCTGTCCCCGGAACATGATCAGACTCGTTTCTTTCGGCAGAGTGAACGCTACGGCGAGCCACTGGAAGCATCCGGAAGCTATTTCTCCGATCCGCTTGTCGCTGTAGGCGATATGCTCTTCCATTCCCGATTTCAGGACATTCCGCATGCCCTCCTCATCAGCGATGCGCATGCTTACGTCGCCGGGCGTGAGTTTCATCCGTTCGTAAACATCCATTTCCGCTCTCCTTCACGTAAAAGTACGATGCCCCTTTATAGCTTCCGGAACGCCCTCTGTCAATCCTCTCCGTGCGAAGCGTGGTATGATGGAGGTATCGTGAATCATAACGGACGGAATCATATGGATGGGGAAAACAGGAAGCGCGTCATCGTCATCGGAGCCGGCCCTGGTGGACTCTCGACCGCGATGATCCTCGCACACCGCGGATACGACGTGACGGTCTACGAAAAACAGCCACATGTGGGCGGACGGACATCGTGCCTCAAGGTCGGTGATTTCCGCTTCGAACTCGGTCCGACCTTCGTCATGCTCCCGCAGATCTTCGAGGACATCTTCGCGCTCTCCGGAAAGAAATTCTCCGACTACGTGGAGTGGACGCGGCTCGAGACGATGTATCGGCTCCGGTATGGGGACGGTCGGGACTTCCGTGTCTTCTTCGACAAGGACAAGCTCCGCGAGGAGATCGCTCGGGTCTTTCCCGGGGACGAGGCTGGCTACGACCGGTATCTCGTCGCGCAGAAGAAAAAATTCGATCTCATGTACCCGTGCCTCAAGGTGCCGTATCACCGGTGGTACCACTATCTCCGGTGGAAGCTCCTCAAGGCGTTTCCGTACATGGACAACTTCTCCTCCGTGCACGACGTCCTGGGCCGATACTTCTCCCACGAGGACATGAAGATTTCCATGAGCTTCCAGTCCAAATACCTCGGGATGTCGCCCTGGTCGTGTCCCGGCGCCTTCACCATCCTCTCCTATGTCGAGCACGCCTTCGGCATCTACCACCCCAAAGGCGGCGTCCACAAGATCCCCGAAGCGATGGCCAGGGTCGCGGAGGAGAACGGTGCCAAGATCGTTCTCGGCAAAGGGGTTTCCAAGGTGCTTGTCGAGGACGGTCGCGCCAAGGGAGTCGTCTTCGCGGACGGCAGTACCGACCGTGCGGATTTCGTGGTCATGAACGCGGATTTCGCCAAAGGCATGACCGAGCTCGTCCCGGAGGAACGCCGCTCCCGATGGAACGACAGGAGTCTCGCGAAACGCCCGTACTCGTGTTCCACCTTCATGCTCTACCTCGGGCTCGGGAAAAAATACGACATCCCGCACCACAACATCGTCTTCGCGGAGGATTACCGGAAGAACGTGGAGCAGATCTTCGAGTCCGGAACGCTCCCGGGTGATCCGTCCATCTACATCCAGAACGCGTCCGTGACCGACCCGTCGCTCGCCCCGGAGGGCAAGTCGACGATCTACGTCCTCGTGCCGGTGCCGAACCTCGACACCCCTATCGACTGGGAAAAGGAGAAACAGTCCTATCGAGACCTCGTCATCAAGAAGATCGCCGAAAAGACCGAACTTTCCGATATCGCCGAACACATCGAGGCGGAACGCATCATCACGCCCGCCGACTGGGACCGCGACGCGGACGTCTACAAGGGTGCCGTCTTCAACCTCGCGCACACCCTGGGGCAGATGCTCTACCTCCGCCCGCACAACCGCTTCGAGGAACTCCCGGGACTCTACCTCGTCGGCGGCGGGACGCATCCGGGGAGCGGACTCCCCACCATCCTCGAGTCGGGGAGGATCGCCGCGGATCTCATCGCCGAAGAACACTGATCCCATGAACACCTTCCAATCGCTCCGGTTCATCCATGAGCTCTACTTCAAGAAAGGGTTGCCGGACCTCGAGCTCATTCAGTCGTACGGACTGCTCGCGGTCAAGATCGGACAGCTCCACGCGCTCAGGCTTGATTTCCTCCCGGCGGAGAAGTGTGCGCACCTTGCGCAGCTCTATCGTGCCGCCTCACCGATCCCGGCCGAGGACATCAACACCTTGCTTTCGGCGCACGGCGGACCGGAGTTCCGCAAGCGGTTCTCGTCCATCGACCGTGACCCCATCGCCGTCGCCTCGGTTGGTCAGGTCTACCGCGCGACCCTTTCCGACGGGACACCCGTCGCGATCAAGGTGATCAAGAAGGACTTCAAGGAACGGTTCTCGCGCGACGTGGTGAAGCTCCGCCGGTTCTTCCGGCTCGTCATCGCGCTCTACCCGCGGCTCCGCGGCGTCGGCGATCCGCTCGGGATCCTCGGCGACATCGAGGAATACACGACCGCCGAACTCGACCTGCGAAACGAGATGCGCGGGCAGGGCGTCCTCTGCGAGCTCCGCGACCGCTACCGCGAATCGTTCGACCTCTCGCTCCTCGAATTCCCGAAGATATACCCGGAGCTTTCCGGCGAGAACGTCCTCGTCTCGGAGTTCATCGAGGCGCCCACCGTCGACGAGCTCCTGTCGCGGGGCGCCTTCACGTACGAGGATATGCTCAAGCTCTTCTACCTCCAGGGCTTCTTCATGTTCAAGGCGGGAAAATTCCACGGGGACTTCCATCCGGGAAACATCATGTACGACGGGAAGCGGTTCTTTCTCGTCGACACCGCGTTCGTGGGCGAAGTCGGCGACCGCATCCGTCGGGGACTCTTTTTCTTCTTCGAGGCGCTCACCCGGTCTGATTTCCCAAACTGCGCAAAATTCCTCAACGAGATGGCCGAAACCCGGATCGAAGGCGAAACCTTGGCCGTGTTCGAACGCGCCTTCCTCGACCTGTACCGCGACTTCGGCGGAAAGACGGTCTCGGAAGTGTCTCTCACCCGGCAGATGATGCTCACCATCAAGCTCGGGGTCAACTCCGGCATGGTCTTCGAGAAGGGGATCTTCGCGATCATCCGGAGCCTCATGTATCTCGACGGCATGGTGCTCAAGTGCAACCCGGACGCCGTCCTGATGAACGACATGCGGACATTCGTCACGCGGTTCGAACACGACGTCTGAAAGCCCGCTCATGTCCGCCGCCCCGATGTTGACGTTGTCGCGCGGACACGGCATCATGAGTATGCCTCAGCGCATCCGATCATTCACAATCACAGGAGGACTCAGGATGAACGAATCGAAACCCGCTCCGATGCACCCGGTGGTGCTATCCACCCGCCGACAGATGCTCGGCGAGCTCATGCATCACATCTTCTCCATACTTTCCGGTCCGAACGGCGATACCATCGCCTTCCGGATCGTATCGGCACTCGTCCGGGAATCGGATGACAAGAAGACATTCGAGTTTCCGGTATACCGTATCGCCCATCAGAACGGATCTATCTTCACCGTCGGGTGCGCCTCTCCGGGGTGGTTGGTGTCGGCGAGTCTGTCGATGCCGGTGGATCTGGCCGAAGTCGTCGCTTCCGGAGCCGAGCGGCCCGACGATACCGCCGGGTTTCCCGATGACGCCCTGTTCGGATCCTATGCGGACGATCCAAATCGATTCACGGTGAGGTTCATGACGACCGGCGACGCCCGCACTTTTTTCCGGTGCATTGCTCGGGCGTTCTCCGTCTGAAACGCATCCGGACGACCGAAACGTCCACTGCCGTCACATGCCGGGCAAGGAGTGATCCTTGCCCGGTTTTCATTTTGTCCGGTCGGGTGGTATGATATCGCATACCGATGGGACGGTAGCCGCATAAACCCGATTTTAGAACCTATGAAATATACTGGCGGATGTCACTGCGGTGCGGTACGGTACGGAGTGGAGGCGGACCTCTCGCACACGATGACCTGCAACTGTTCGCACTGCTCGGCGAAGGGATTCATCCTCTCTTTCGTGCCGGCGGAGAAGTTCATGCTCCTTTCGGGCGAGGACGTGCTTTCGGAATATCGGTTCAACACGAAGAAGATCGCGCACCTCTTCTGCAAGATCTGCGGTACGCAGTCTTTCGGCCGAGGATCCGACCGTGAGGGAAACCCGACCGTCATGATAAACGTCCGCTGTCTCGACGGTGTCGACCTTTCCGCACTTCACCCGACCGAAATCGACGGGAAGAGTTTTTGATCCCGGCGGGATCGACACGAAATCAGCGGGAGAGGCCGAGTAATCCGGGGGAACGCCCCCGGATTTTTTTATGGAGAAGTTTTTTGACAGGATTTTTATCTTGTTACATGCAGTATGTAACAGTAGTGAACAAATAACGCACGAGTATGAAGAAGCAGGAGAAGAAGGGCGTCGTCATCTATTAGGCGAAGTCCGGAGCCATCGAGCTGCGCGGGGATTTCGGCGAGGAGACGATGTGGGCGAGCCTCGACCAGATAGCGGACTTGTTCGGCCGTGACAAGTCGGTGATTTCGCGTCATATCAAGAACATCTTTAAAGACGGTGAGTTGCAGCGGGATTCAGTTGTTGCATTTTTTGCAACAACTGCTGCTGACGGGAAAACGTACAATGTCGAATATTTTGATCTCGACATGGTCCTCTCCGTAGGTTATCGGGTGAATTCGAAGATCGCGACCAGATTCCGTCAGTGGGCGACGAAGACGCTCCGCGAGCACATCGTGAAGAGCTACGCCATAAACCGGTTCCGCATCGCCAAGAACTACGACGCGTTTCTTGTGTCGGTCGAGAGCGTGAAGAGGCTTCTTCATGTGTGACCGCCCTCGTCGCCTCCCTTATCCGCGGCTGACCGATCGTTTGGATCGGCATGAATATTAAAAAACGTTAATCTACTCCATATTATGTTACAAATTAACGAATAATTGACAAAATACCGTTAATAATGTATAATTGAGACATATAGTAACGATTTCCTATGGCGACTCAGAAACATGTCACGAAGCGGATATCGGCTCTCCAAAAGGAATATCTTGCTCTGAAAACAGGCAAGGGATCGTTGTTACGGATGATAGATGATACCGAAATCCCGGAAAGTGTCTACAATTCCAATGCCATCGAGAATTCGACGCTCACGCTCAAGGAGACGGAGAAGATCCTGCTTGAGATGGAGGTATCGCGCGATGTCGAATTGCGCGAGGTGTTCGAGGCCAAGAATCTTGCGCGTGTCATGGACTATATCCGCTCGAAGGATCGACCATTCGAACTCTCCAAAGGTTCCATCGAGTTTCTGCATCGGATGCTCATCGGGAATATCGACGATCCGATCGCCGGACGATTCCGACAGAAGGGGGAATATGTCCGGGTCGGGTCGCATATCGCTCCGGCTCCGGAGCATGTGGAGTCGCTGATCGGAGCCGCGATCGCGGAATACGGATCCGGTCACGATATGTTCCTTCTGGACCGCATCTCCCGGTTTCATTGCGAATTCGAGCGGGTGCATCCATTCTGCGACGGCAATGGCCGGATTGGTCGCGTGCTCATGAATCTCCAACTCCTCACTCTCGGATTTCCTCCGATTATCGTACGGAACAAGGAAAAGAGGAGATACTATGAGGCGCTCAAGGCATATGAAAGCGCGAAGCGGGATGCGGATGGTATGGAACGCATCGTGGCTCTGCTCGTCATCGAATCGCTTCACAAACGCATCACGTATCTCTGCGGCGAGACGATCGTTACGGTGTCCGAGTATGCCAAGAAGACAGGGAAGTCCGTTCATGCATTGCTCAACGCCGCGCGTCGGCAGACCATCCCCGCATTCCGTGAGCGCGGCACATGGAAGATCGGCGAGGACTTCCGCGGTTGACCGATCGTGCGGATCGGCATGAAGAAAAGATAAAACACTCGCTTTGCGTGGGGGCACTCTGTCGGACTTGCGTTTGTCCGATCGTGGTGGGAGAATGTCGGTGAATCCGAGTAATAACTTTTTGTGTATGGTTGAACAGCTATTTTTGCAGTCGCAGAAACCGGATCTGTCCGAGGATGACAAGCAGCAGATAGAGCTCGCTTCCTTTATCAAGAAACACGGATATACCGCGGACCAGATCCGGGAAGCGTATGTTCTCGTGATGGGTACGGACGAAACTCCGTCGGAAGATCCTGGTGTCGAGGAACTTCGGGCGAAGTTGCAGTCGATGATCGACGACGGATTCCCCGTGAACCGGATCGGGGACCTGGTCGAGATGAAGTGGACCGTCGAAAACTCAAAGGAACGGTGCCTCTCGTATATCGACACCCTGGATGTTTCGGAGAACGAGAAGCGGCTCTTGTCTTCGATAGTCGAGCGCCGCAGGAGCGGTGAACTCGTCGTCATGATCGACAACAGGGAGGTGGCGAGCATGCGGATACGTATCAAGGACAGCGCTTCGATCGAAGCGGTCGCACTCGAATTCCAGGAGAATCTTCAGAAAGTCATCGATCGCATACCCAAGGAGAAGCGGTATGAATTCTCCTTCACGGAGAACTGACGCGGGTTGGTCGGGTGATCGAATTCAGGAAATGACCCGTACAAAACCGGAATGGAAACATCAATCACTCCCTACGTCGTCACCGTGTTCGCGCTGCTTCTCGGAGCAGTCGCTTTTGTGTTTTTCCTCAGTCTTTTCCTTGCGGAACGGGCTTTTCATCAGCGGTTTCGGCGGTTGCGGTTCCTTATCGTATTTCCGTTCCTCCTGGTCGTCTCGTGGTTGCTTGCGGCGCTTCCGGTCTCGGTGATTGCGGATGCTCTTGCCGAGCGGAGGTGGCACGGCTTTGGCACGGATCGTATCTTCCTTGTAAGCCTGCCTATCATCTCTCTTCTTGCATTGGTTCCGTTCGCAATCCTGGCCCGTATGGCAGGGAAGTTTTTCGGGGTCACGTGGCGGCAATCGATCGTCGCCGCGGTCATCTTCATGATCTCCGCTGTCGGCTTGTCGTTTGTAGCGTATCATTCAAACGGGACGCACCGCCTTCCGATGGTCACTCTCGATATCGTCGGTGGGGAGTATCGGGATCTCGGACACGGCTACGAAACCAATCGTCTCCTTGTGAAGTATGAGGGGGAGCCGATGAGGCAGGCTGATCCCGGGACGTTTTCGGTGCTCGGCGAAAACCGGGCCAAGGACCGGCACCGGGTCTATGCGGGTGACGAGTACATCGTCGGAGCTGATGCACCGACATATCGACTGCTCGAGCAGCCGATGGGATGGACGACCTTTGCCGTCGACCGGAGCCATGGCTATTACGACACCCGATCCATAAGCGATGACCCGCAACATTTCGAGATACTCGCCGTCTTGCCGGTCGGGCTCTACGGTGCCAACAGTGGAGACCGGAATCCCGATCGGACCGCATATGTAAACTACGCCCGCGACTCGAAGCGCGTCTACTGGAACGGAAAACCGCTCCATCCGGATGTCGACCCGGAAACATTCCGTATTCTTTCGGCTATGGTCGGCGTAGATGACCGTGCGATCTATGCTTTTTCGGATCTCAAGCTCGAGTGCGATTGCGATTTTTCGACCATACGGATGATAAGCGCGCAGAACGGAATCGTTTTGGATCGGAAAGAGGGAATCTTATTTCTTTCCGGCGCTTCAGTCCCTGGAGGTTTCCAATTCTTCGACAACGGGTTCAAACAGTATGGAACATTCCATTACTATGACGATACTCCGATGACCGATCGTGCCGTTCCGGAATCCGACGATCCTTCAATCGGACATAAGGAACTCGATGTTCCTGTTCGTGTTATTCGACCTGAATGACAAAACCGCCGCCAACCTTTTTCTGCCTTTTGAATGTATCATAATTCTACGGCCGTAGAATTATGATACAATTGTCGGGTGGCGATATATGCGGTTTTTCATCGACGCGTATGTATAAGTTCGGACCAGTGCAGCAGAAAGTGCTCCT
>CAYRYX010000027.1:0-12179 GCA_964428755.1 uncultured Bdellovibrionales bacterium
TTCCGTCCGTGATCCGTTCCCCGAGAAAGGGTGAAAACCAATGAGTTACATGCGGAACCATCATAGCCGACCGAGGGCCGTTTGTCAAAAGCGCCCCGCCGCTTCCTCTTCATGCCCGGATGATGCTATACTGGAGAATACAAAACTCCCATAAACAGAAAATCGTGTACCGACCATTCGTGCTCGTCGTTTTGGACGGCTGGGGCCTCTCCTCCATGACCCAGGGCAATCCGGTCCAGGAGGCCAAACTGCCGACCATCGACAAGTTGAACCGCTTCTATCCGCTCACCACCCTTCAAGCGTCCGGCATTTCCGTCGGGCTTCCTTGGAATACCGCCGGGAACAGCGAGGTCGGACATATGACCATGGGAGCGGGTCGCGTCATCTATCAGAACCTCCCCCGCATCGCGCTCTCCATCCAGGACGGAAGCTTCTACAAGAACCAGGCCATCCTCGGCGCCATAGACAACGTGAAACATAACGGCGGGAAACTCCATCTCATGGGTCTCGTCGGCGCCGGATCCGTCCATTCGAGCAAGGAGCATCTCTCGGCGCTGCTCCGGGTCGCGAAAAACGAAGGCCTGGACCAGGTGTTCGTCCACGCGTTCACCGACGGACGCGACTCGCCGCCGACGGCCGGCATCCAGCACCTCCGCGATCTCGAACGGGAAATGACCATGATCGGCATCGGAAGGATCGCCACCGTGAACGGTCGAAACTGGGCGATGGACCGGAATAACAACTGGGACCGCATCGAGAAGGCATACCGCATGCTCACCGAGGGAAAGGGGGAGCCGATCACCGACCCGTCACTCTATCTCGAACAATCCTACGCGAAAGGCGTCACCGACGAATACATCGAGCCGGGCGTCGTCGTCGACGAGAGCGGGAAGCCGATCACGACCGTTGTGCCGAAGGATTCCGTCATCTTCTTCAACTTCCGCGAGGATCGCGCGCGCGAGATGACCAAGGCGTTCACGCTCCCCGGCTTCGAGAAATTCGACCGGCCGAAGTTTCCGGACATCCATTTCGTCACCATGACCGAATATGAACGTGATCTTCCGGTGACTGCCATCGCGTTTCCTCCGGAAAAGGTGCACAACAGCCTCGGGGAAGTGCTCTCGAACGCCGGGAAAAAGCAGCTCCGCATAACCGAGACCGAGAAGTACGCGCACGTCACCTATTTCTTCAATGGCGGGAAAGAACGGGCCTTCCCGGGGGAGGATCGCCTCCTCATCCCCTCGCCGACCGTCTCGAAGTTCGACGAGGTTCCGGAAATGAGTTCGGGCGAGGTGACCGACACAGTCATCCGCATCGTCGACGAGGGACAGTACGACTTCATCCTCGTCAATTATGCGAACCCGGACATGGTCGCCCATACCGGCAATGAGGAAGCGACCATCCAGGCACTCGAGGCGACCGACCGTTGCCTTGCGCTCCTCATCCCCGCGGTACTGAAAAAAGGCGGCGCCATCATGATCACGTCCGACCACGGAAATGCGGAGGAACTCAAGAAGGCGTCCACCGGAGAAATGGACACGGAGCATTCGACGAATCCGATCCCGCTCTGGTATGCCACCCCGGAAAACCACCGGGAGAAGGACGCCGGAACCATGATGCGCGAACAGAACGAAGTCCGCGGGCTCCTCTCCGACGTCGCTCCGACCATACTCGACGTTATGGGAATCGAACAGCCGGCCGAGATGAACGGCTCCAGCCTGCTTACGATGCTGCAATAAAACCGGCTTTCGCCGGTTTTATTGAGCTAAAAATTGAAAAATCAAAAATAAAAATTGTCGTGTCCCGCCCCATGGGACTCAATAATTTTTCATTTTGAGATTTGCATCTTACTTTTCTCCTACGAAATCACTTTATCCACGATCCCGTAGGTTTTCGCCTCATCGGCGGACATGAAGTAATCGCGGTCGGTATCCTTTTCGATCTTCGCGAGTTTCTGACCGGTGTGCTTGGCAAGCATCCGGTTCAGCCGGTCGCGGGTCTTGAGGATATGCTTGGCATGGATCTCGACTTCCGTCGCCTGTCCCTGCGCCCCTCCCAACACCTGATGAATCATCACTTCGCTATTCGGGAGCGCCATACGTTTCCCCCGAGCTCCCGCCGCAAGCAGGACCGCGCCCGCGGATGCCGCGAGTCCGACACAGATCGTCGAGACGTCGGCGCGGACATACTGCATCGTATCATAGATCGCGAGCGCCGAAGTCACCGACCCGCCCGGACTGTTTATGTACATGCGGATATCCTCCTTCGGATTCTGCGAATCAAGGAAGAGGAGCTGGGCGATCACGATATTCGCCGTATCATCGTCGATCGGTGATCCGAGGAAGATGATCCGATCCTTGAGGAGCCGGGAGTAGATGTCGTACGACCGCTCCCCCATGCTCGTCTTCTCGACGACCATCGGCACAAGATAGTTGTTTCGCATACTGTAAAATCGGTCAAGAAATCAAAGGTTCTCGAGGAGCTCGAAGAGTTTCTCGTTGCGAAGTCTCGACCGTGCGGCATCGTAGATCGCGGCGAGATCGAGGTCCTTTTCGGCCTTCTCGACGCTCTTCGCATACGCGAGCACCTTGTTCATTTCCGCCTCGATTTCCTCCTGTGCAGCCTCGATCTCCCGCTCCTTGACGATCGCATCGAGCGCGAGCCCGGACAATATCCGTTTCTCGGCCTGCGGACGCCACTCCTTCGCAAGATCCTCCTCGGTCTTCTTCCCACGCGTGAGATAGTCATCAAGCGTCATACCTGCCATGGCCGCCTGGTTTCCGAATTCGGAAATCATCCGGCGAAGCTCGCTCTCGACGAGCATTTCCGGGATTTCGGCCTCCGCCTCCTCGAGGATCGCCTCGAGAATCGCGATACGGCGCCTCTCCTTGGCCTCGTTTTCCTTCTCCATACGCATTCCCTCGGACACGTTTTCCCGCAGTTTCCCGATATTCTCGAATTTCCCGAGGGAGGACGCGAACGTGTCATCGAGCTCCGGCATCTGCCGTTCCTGCACTCCGATCACTTTCACATGGAAATCCGCCGGCTTCCCGGCAAGCGTCCCGATGTGGTATTTTTCCGGGAATGAAAGGCTGACGGTCTTCTCCTCCCCTTCCTTCATTCCGATGAGCGCCTCCTCGAACCCGGGAATGAACGCGCCCTTGCCAAGCACGATCGGATGTTTCTTGCTGGTTCCGCCTTCGATCGGCACCCCTCCCTGGCGCACGACGAAATCGACGAGAACGACATCCCCGTCCCTCGCCTCGCGCATGACCGCGACCTGTTTGGCTCGGGATTCCGCGATATTCCGGAGTTCCTTCTCGACATCCTCCGCGGAAACTTCGTGTTTCGTCTTCCGATGTTCCTCGTTCACGGCCTTCACCTTCTTCTCCCACGGACGAAGCGTGACATCCGGCATGACCGCGGTCGTTACGGTGAACCGCAGGGACTCGCCGTCCTTCACCTCATCGAGACGCACTTCGGGTTTCCCGATAGCGTCGACTTTCGATTGTTCGAGTGCCGTCGGATACAGGTGATCGATGGCGTGTTCCGCTCCCTCGATGAGCACGGTCGCCTTTCCGAGACGCTTCTCGAGCATCGCGCGCGGCGCTTTCCCGGGACGGAATCCCTCGACCTTGATTTCCTGCGCGAGATGTTCCGCGGCATGGTCGATCTCACCCTTCCATTCGTCCCACGGGATCGAGATTTCCATCTCGACCCGGGATTTCGGAAGCTTCGTTACCTTGATATCCATATTCGTAAAAAGTTCAAATATCAAAACTCAAATATCAAATCAAGCCAAAATGACAAAATTTTTAAGCTTCGGATTTTTCAGATTGCTTTGATATTTGTCATTTAGACTTTGACATTATGCGGACTTCCCGAATTTGTCCGCATACAGCTTGAGTCCCTTCTTCACCGCGGCGAGCGCATCCTTCTTTCCCTTGAAGCCCTTCACCGTGACCGTCTTCCCCTTCTCGATCGACTTGTACGTCTCGAAGAAATGCTGGATCTCCTTGAGCGTGTGCGGGTTGATGTCGGCAAGGCTCTTCACCTCGTCCCACCGCGGATCGCTCTTCGGGACAGCGATGATCTTATCGTCGCCCTCGCCGCAGTCGATCATCCCCATGACCGCGACCGGCCTCGCCTCGACGAGAATGCCGCAGGAAAGCGGATAGGTCGTGAGAAGCACGACATCGAGCGCATCGCCGTCATCCCAGAGCGACTGCGGGACGAATCCGTAGTCGAACGGGTAATCCTGACTCGTCTTCATCGCGCGGTCGAGCTTGATGAGACCGGTTTCCTTGTCGATTTCGTACTTGTTCTTCGTGCCTTTGGGGCATTCGACGATGACATTGATGACGTCCGGGGTCTTGTCGCCGGATGAGATTTCGTGCCAGAGGTTCATATGTTCGAATGATGAATTGAGAATTTTGAATTTTGAATCGGAAACTATTCGGATTCTTTTTTCTCCTCGGAAACGACTTCCACAACGGGCTCCGTAGGAGTCTCGTCGGCATCGGCAGGGATTTCGTCGGCAGGAGCGGTTCCGACGCCGGCTTCGGTCGCCGAAACCACGTCGATCCGACAGGAGACGAGCTTCGCGGCGAGGCGGACGTTCTGCCCGCGCTTGCCGATGGCGAGCGACAACTGGTCGTCAGGGACGACCACCTTCGCGCGCTTGCCGTCCTCGTCGTCACGCACCGAGACGGAGACGACTTTCGCCGGACTCATCGCCGCGGTGACGAATTTCTCGAAATCCTCGTTCCACTCGATGATATCGATCTTCTCGCCGCCGAGCTCGTCGATCACTGCCTGGACACGGGTTCCCTTCTGCCCGACGCAGGAACCGATAGGGTCGATGCCCTCCTGATTCGTCGATACCGCGATCTTCGTGCGCGCACCGGCTTCCCGGGCGATCGCCTTGATCTCGACGGTTCCCGCGAAGATTTCCGGGACTTCGAGCGAAAAGAGGTGCCGGACCATATCCGGATGCGAGCGCGACAACACGATGCCTGGACCCTTCGGATCCGATTCGACACGGGAAATGAGCACCTTGATATGCTGACCGGTGCGATAGCTCTCTCCCTCGACCTGCTCCGACGGGAAGAGGATGCCGACGGATTTCCCGAGATCGATGAACACGTTCCGACCCTCGACGCGCTGGACCATGCCGGAAACGACCTCGCCCTCGCGATCCTTGTACTCGTCATACATCGTCTGTCGTTCCGCCTCGCGGAGCCGCTGGATGATGACCTGTTTCGCCGTCTGCGCGGCCACACGGCCGAAATCCTCGTGCGGCGGAAGTTTGATCTCGACGATATCGCCGACCTTCGCGCCCTTCTTCCACAGATGCGCCTCATCGACGGTCAGGTCGCGCTCCGGGTTATACCGCGGGAGCCGATCCTCATCAACCGCTTCCTTCACGTCCTCCTCGATGCGGGTCGAGCGACGGAACTCCGCTTCCTGCGCCCTGTTTTTCGACTCCTCCTCCTCGTCCGTCTCCTCCACGAACTCGCGGGTCGTCTCGTCGACGACCTCCTTCACGAGGAAGTACGCGGCGGACTTCGTCACCTCGTCGAACTTCGCGCGGATGACCTGACTCTTCTTGCCGTAGTCCTTCTTGTACGCGGCGGAAAGCGCGGCTTCCACCACCTCGATCACCTTCTCCTTCGGAAGACCCTTCTCATCGACGATCTGCATGATCGCGCTACCGAACTCCCCGAGTCGCCCGGAGAGACTTTCCTGCTCATTCACTTCTTCTTCGACCACTTTCTTCTTCGCCATAGCGATATGTTAAGAATTTCATTAAAAAAGGCCCGCTATAGAAGCGAACCATCCATCACCATCAGAACTGTACCCATAGTATAGGTGAAAACAGACGAAATGTCAAATCGAATGATCGATTCCATTTTGAAACACAACCACGTCATCATTCGCCTCCGCCTCAGACTTCCCTTCTCGGGGTCGGGATTTTTCTGGTGAAAAATCCCTTATAAATCCGCCAGTCGCGGATTGGAAACCCCTCAAAAGAAAGTCTGAGGCGGAGTCTTCAAAAAAGGCGATGGTTATGTACTCTCTCGTCGCCAATCAGGGATGCCTCCCATCCGCACGCCGCTTCTCACTCTGTCATTCCCGCGAAAGCGGGAATCCAGAAAAAATAGGCAAGATTCCGGGTCCCTCCATAGGCGGACAGGCAAGCCCGGAATGACAAAGAAATAATCTGGGTATCAAATGAACAAGGGTTCCCTGATTGGCAACGAAGCGCATCCAAGCCTTTTATTTTCCCTGAAAAAAGCCGTTTTCCATAAAAATGGCTTTATGAAGCTATTATTCCGTTACTGACATTTGACTTTTCCGTAAAAATATGCTATACTGTACCGTTATGGATTAAGGAGCCCGTCAGGCACCACCATAACGGGCACATTGAAAATTTCATACTACAGGAGAAACATCATGAGTGTTACAGCGATTATCGGCGACATCATGCACAACGCGTCGGGGTTCTTAATGGGACTCTTTAAAGGAAAGGCTGAAAGTGCCTTCGGGGCGCTTTTCTCAAAAGAACAGGCTGATGAAGCCGCCCTGGAAGCCGGGCTTGTTCAAGCGAACGATTTGGACCCAAGAAATCCGGATATCTCCAAAGAATTTATGGAAATAATCGGAAAACTCAACGAGCATCAAAATGAGTTGGTCCGAAAAACCATCGGCATGCTCATGACGATGGATGAAGAAGCGGCTAAAGGAAACAAGGACTTCAAACCGATCACGCCCAGAGCAATCAGAATGATCGTCGATGATTTGAAAGGGAAAGATGCTCCGGAAATCGCAAAGCGACTTTCGACTCCCGACTCGCCGCTGTGGCAAAAGATTTTCAATGATCTGAAGCTACAATGGCCTGAAGCCTACGAATGGGTTAAGAACGTTGCGGAGAAGATTTTCCTTGATACCCCCTACTGGACGCTGATCAAGCATCGGTTGACATGGGAGGAAAAGGCGATGTCGGGCGGCGTCATCCACGTGAACCGCTATGCGGAACTCCTGGAACGGTGGCTTGCCGCCAACCCAGGGAAGACCGAAAGCAAGGCACGGGAAAATGAAGACTTCCACAAGAACTGCCTCTCCGCCATCGAAAGACGTGCGGGTGAGCAGGAACGCGAGCTGGAAAGACTGAAAAGGACGTTTCTCCCAACGTGGGCGAAAACGCCGCTCATCATCATCGGAATCATGATAGCCATAAGCGCTATCGTAACTTCCATCATCTAAAAGGAGCAGGAAAATGGCAGAACGCAATTGGGGAAGTAACGGTGGTGCCACGACCGGTGCCACGACCGGGGCACGGACCGCATATGAGGAGTTTTCGAAGAACTACAACGGAGCCTTCCTCGTAGCGATCGGCTTGGCGATAGTAATCACCTTTTTCGAGGTGATGTTCAGCAAAGCCGGCGGCGCATGGAGCATCGTCAACTACTGGATCGGCTGGGGCTGCCTCGCCGCGTGGGCGTTTCTCGTGTTCCATCCGAAAGGACCGGGACCGGTACTGTTCCTCGCAGTCATGGGGTTCAACGCTCCCTGGAACGAGCTCGACGACATCCTGACAAAACTCAAGCTCCCTGATTTCAAACTCAAGGAGATGGGCGAGAAGGGGTGGCAATTCCTCCGGATGAAATACTTCGTCCTGGCAGGACACGTCGCGCTCTATCTGGTGCTGCAGTCGATGGTCCTCGCGACCTTCGATGTGAGTCACGGCGCGCTTGTCCCCGGTATCCTGCTCGGTTTTGCCGGGTTCGGTCTCTGGGCGGCACTCCTTACCAAGGCGGTCGTGTGGTACGCGAGAATCGTCTTTCTGACACTCTTCGTCACCACCGGCTACGCTATCGCCGGAACGTTCGCTCCGGAACCGAGTGAGACCGAAGTGATCGCGGCGGAAGTGCAAGAAATGAGCGATGCGAAACTCGACAAGAGAAACGCAAAGCAAGTCGAGGCAATCAAAATGCGCATTGAAAAATGCGCGCTCTCAGCAAAAGAAAAGGTTGCCATTCAGAAACCAGTGGAAAGCCGGACATCTGAAGAACAGGAGGCGATCGATTTCGTCGCCGGCGGATGTGTCTTGACTCCGGAACAACAGGCAACGATCGACCGGGCGACGTCAGAGACTTCCAAAGGAGGAAAGCTCCTCGAGAAAGCCGAGACGTTCTTCCGCGGTCGGGTCATCGAGTATCAGGTTCCGGAGAATATTGCATCCGAAAACCTGAAACCCATCTGTGGTATTCCTGCCGGCGAGTATCTGTTTGAACTCGGCGGGGATCCCACTCTCCAGATAAAAAGTCCGGACGGCTCATACCATATAAAACTCTATGGTCGAGCCGAACAAGCAGGATTCCATCGCCCAGACTATTTCTCGTTCGGGATGATGCTGAACGGCTCCAGAGTAAAAGACAGAGTCGTGGTCGGAAAAAGTGGCTGTGTCCAACCATCGTTCAATCTTTCACCGCTTCATGAAAAACTGTTTGCGGAAAAAGAATGGACGATAGGGGCGACAACACTCAATCTGATTCTCAAATGAAGCAAGGCGGCTGGATTAATTCCAAGCCGCCTTTTCTTTTTTTCTTTCCGTCATTGCGCCTGCCCGCCTTGGGAGGGATCCGGGATCCAGATTCTGAAATAAATTCAGAACGACAAGCTGATCGATTTCAGAAGAACTTCGCGATCTGCGTCACGATGACGAGCGACGCGAGGGCGACCGCGATGCCGATGATGGCGAATTTCACGATCGACTTGGCGGTATCCGCACGCTTCTCGTCACCCGCCGCCGCAAAGTACATAAGCCCGCCGATGACGAGCATGATGATGGCAAGGATACCGACCATGGAGAGGAGGAAGTTGAGCACGTTCTGGAGGATAGTGCCGAGCGACGTCGCCCCGGAAACCGCCGCAGGCGCAGGCGCTCCGAGGACGCCATAGATCTCCTTGAGGAAAGCCGGCGCGGCGATCCCGATCGCGAGCCCGATCATCGCCGCGGTGATGGCGGCCTTGGCGGTCTTGATACGCCCCTCGTCGCCGGCAGAGATGACATAGAGCACGCCGCCGAGCACGAGGAACACGAGCGCGAGCGTCACGATGATCCCCTGCAGCGCGGAGAGAAATGCACCGGTCGCGTCCTGCACGGTCGTGAAGGCGAGCGGATTGGAGAAAGTGACGGAACCAGCTGCGGCAGCTGCTGCTGCAGCAGGGAGACAGCAATCGTGTCCAAAAGAGCACGAGCCTTGTCCATCCGCCGTCGGTGCGGATGCTGGACAAGATCCCGCGGGATAGCATGTCCCCGCCGTCCCAGACACACCGGTACACGCCGCCTGCCCAAAAGCCGCCGACGGAACGAGGAAAAGCGCGAATGCCGCCGCGACCACCACACTCTGGAATATCTTTTTCATAAAAAAGCTAATTGTCTTCTAAGTAACTATCTCAAATCTCATGTCGAGGTGAAATCCTGAAATTTCGCGCGAAAATCATGAAAGTTGAGGAGGGCTACCGTCGTAACCCGACGAGACTTGAATGGTTTGCAGCCGAAATTTCAGGGTTTCGTCCGACAAGCGGTCGTTCTCTCTTATTCATGCGGTGAGATTTGAGATAGCTACTAAGCCCTCGGAGAGTTATAAGATCTCGACTCCAACCGAAGCCGTATCGGCACCGACAAGATTCGCCACGAGTCGCACGATAATAAATGCGGTAAGCGCAATCGCAATGCCGATGATCGTGTACTTGATGATGCCCTTGGCATCTTCGGTTTTTTTCTCATCCCCCCCCGCAGAGAGATACATCCACCCGGAAACGACAAACATAAGTATCGCGATGATACCGATGATTCCCATGAGCCAGTTAATCACGTTCACGATGATCGTCCACGGCGACGAATCCGAAAGCCCGGTCGAGGCCTTCGTCGGCATACAGACGGATCCCACCAGTGTGGTCCCGGGAACACTCGAACAATCGGGGGCCGCGACGGCTGCAGAAACAGCGGACACGAAAAATACGGATGCGACAAGGAGAGGAGGAGTGATTTTCATATATACGGTTTTCTTCCTTTTATTATAGCGGAGAGAACAAAAAAAACAACCCCTACCATTACAAAGGGGTTGCTTTTCTTCGAAATCGGAATCAGAGCGCGCTTCCCGAGTCCGTTATGACAAGCTGGGCGATAAGGTTGATTGCGATATAGCCGACGAGCGCCACGACGACCGCGATGATCGCGAACGTCATTATGCTCTTCGCCTTCTCGGTCTTCGCCTCGTCTCCAGCGGCGGTGAGATACAGGATACCAGCGACAACAAACGAGATGATGGCGCCGACGCCGAGAATACCGATAAGCCAGGAGGCGATGTTGGTAAGTATCTGACCGAATGACAGCGCCGTCATTCCTGTTTCCGTCCCTACATCAGCGGTGGACTTACCTCCGGATGCACCCCATATAGCGTTCGTCACAGTCGGCGCAAGCAACGCTATCGCCGCTACGGCGGACATGAACAATTTTTTCATACTACTCACCTCCTTTCTTTTTATGATTTTATTTCTATCGACATCAGAAGAAGTTCGCGATCTGCGTCACGATGACGAGCGAGGCGAGTATCACCGCCATCCCTGTCACCGAGAAAAGCGCCGATTTTTTCGCCATTTCCGCCCGGCTCTCATCGCCGCTTGAAAGCATGTAGAGAACCCCGGAGACCGCTAGCGAAAGTATAGCAAGGATTCCGCCAACCGACAACAGGAACTGCAACGCGTTCGCCAAGACCGTCGCGATCGGTGTCGCGTCCTCGATGACGCCTGCGGCATGGGCGGTATTCATGAATATCGATACCGTGGAATAGTTCATAGACCTGCCTCACAATTGAACGTGAACCCGCCAGCAATCGAAAAGGAAGCACCGACACCGAGG
Source organism: uncultured Bdellovibrionales bacterium (assembly GCA_964428755.1). Classification (GTDB taxonomy): domain Bacteria; phylum Patescibacteriota; class Minisyncoccia; order Moranbacterales; family UBA1568; genus JAGOTT01. The sequence continues at coordinate 10,931 of CAYRYX010000027.1, forward strand.
TCATTCTCGCGCCAAGCACCGTATACGCGATCGTATTCACCACGACCCAGGCGAAGAGAACGATGGCAATACCGGCGAGCGATACCCAGATACTTTTTCGCGGTTTCCATCATCCCGGATGAACGTGGCAGAGAGGAATACGGCTGCCGCGACCGACTGTTTCATGAAACGCGCACGGACACTCGTCAATGGTTATTTTTCGGCCTATTCAGAAGGCCGACCTGGCTTTCCGCCGCCTGAAGCGCGTTTCTGGGAGTGTTTTCGCCGCGATTCACGGACTCGATCGCCTCCGCGATGATTCCCTCCGCTTTCTCTATGTCCCCGGGGCGCCAGCTTTTCGCGATAAGGTTACCGTACGCGAAGGATGCGAGCCACTGATCACTTTTCTGTTTCTCGACGATATCCCGCCGCGCCGCCGGCTTACGAGTCTCTTCAAGATATGCGAGAGCCGGGTCATCCTTTACTGCGGCAGTGACGGAGAGAGTCGGCGAAAGCGGATTCCGAAGCACGATCGAACCGGACGGGTGCGGAAATGTGAGATAATGGAGAAACTGCCAGGATTCGTGCGTCCGGAGCAGGTTGTACTGCCCGGCGGGAAAGGATGGTTTCTGACCACCGGACACCGACGGTTCCTGCTTGTTTTTCGCCACGACGAACGTCCAGTAGTTCGCGAGGTTCGAGGGCTTGGCGCCGGAAATCTGCGGCAGGGGGGCGACGGAAAAATCGAGTTTCGCGTTCTTCTTCCGTATCGTGTCCGCATGCCAGGAATAGTTGATCATCATGCCGAGCGTCCCCTCGTAGAAGGCGTCGATGGAGTAGTGCTGCCGAGGGTTCCAGGAGTAGTACTCCGACCCGACCGCAGCGAACTGCGAATAGAACTCCAGCGATTCCGATACCGACTCGTCTGAAATCCGGAGTGTATTGCCGAATGCATCGGATTGCATTTCCGCTCCCCGTTGCAGCGCGAGCGCCAAAAGGATATCCGTGGAACGATTGATGTTCTTCGCGGTTCCGAGCGCAATTCCGGACTGCGTCATGTTCCCGTAGGGATCGACTCTGTTGAGCAGCTTGGAATCGAGCAAGAGCTCGTCCCACGTCATGGGCGGTGAGGTGATACCCGCAGCATCGAAGATATCCTTGTTGTAGTAGAGGGCGAGCGAATCGACGGAAAGCGGAGTGGCATATATCCTCCCATCGACGATGGAGTCGTCCGCGGCGACATCGACGAACGCGTCACGGAATTCCTTCT
>CAYRYX010000028.1:0-12102 GCA_964428755.1 uncultured Bdellovibrionales bacterium
CTTTCAGAAAAGATAAAAAGCACAAAATTCCAGAACACAAAATGCCAAACAAAACACAAAACACGAATCCCGAAAACACAAACCGCGCGGTATCGAAATTTGTGTTTTGTGACACTGTGCTTTGTTTGGTCTTTGTGCTTTGAAGATTGTGTTTTAGAAGCCTGATTCTTTATTCATAATTCCTGATTCTTCTCCGCTATGGCAACATTGATCTTCGACATCGAGACTATCGGCGAGGATTGGGGCGAGCTTGACGACACGACCAGGGATGTGCTGACGCGCTGGATCAAGCGCGATGCGGAGAGTGAAGAGGGATACAAGGCGATGCTCACGGATGTGAAGGAGGGACTTGGATTCTCACCTCTGACCGGGCAGATCGTCGCGATCGGCGTCTTGGACGGCGACAAGGACAAGGGCGCGGTGTATTTTCAGTCCCCAGGGGGTACGAAGGGAACTTTCGAAGACGGCGGATACAAATACGACCCGCTTCCGGAAAAGGAGATGCTCCAGAAATTCTGGGATATCGTCGGCAAGTATGACACCTTCGTAACCTTCAATGGTCGCGGATTCGACGTGCCGTTTCTCATGGTGCGCTCGGCGATCCATGGGATCCGTCCCTCGAAGAATCTCATGGCAAATAGATACCTCAATTATCAGCCGGGCAACGCCCGACACATCGACCTTTTCGACCAGCTCTCCTTTTACGGCGCGCTCCGTCGCAAGGGGAGTCTGCATCTGTGGACGCGTGCGTTCGGCATCGAGAGCCCGAAGGCACAGGGCGTCTCCGGGGACGACGTCGCTACGCTCTTCAAAGAGAAGCGATTCGAGGATATCGCCCGATATAACGCCCGCGACCTCAAAGCGACACTTGCGCTGTATCGTAAGTATGAGGAATTCCTGGCATTCTGATCTTGGAGTTCGTTTTGAAATGTGAAGTCCGGTGCTGAGACTTCAGAATGGAGTTTTGTTTCCTCCGCTGTCGCTTGAAAAGAAACCGGTGGTGGGATAGTATGGAGGGCATGGATATTTCGAAAGAACTCAAGAATTTCAAGGCGCGGATCGATCCACATATCGTCGCGTATTTCGATTCGGCGGTCGCCGAGGCGGAGAAGGAGGACGAGCTCGTGACCGAGGCGCTCGTCGCGGTGAAGGAGCTCGCGCTCGCAGGCGGGAAGCGGCTCCGACCGGCGTTCATGTATCATGGGTACCTCGCTTCCGGCGGCAGCGACGAGGAGAAGATATTGAAGGCATCGGTCGCGGTCGAACTTCTGCATCTGTTCCTTCTCGTGCACGACGATATCATCGATCGGGACGACATGCGGCACGGTATCCCGACGCTTCACCGGAAGTACGCCGATATCGGCCGGAAGTATTTTCCTCTGGAGGATACCGACCACTTCGGCATGTCTATCGCCATCATCATGGGCGACATGCTCATGGCGTTCGGGAACGACATCATCTTCCGGTCGGAATTTCCGCAGGATCGGATCTTGCGTGCGCTTTCGAAGCTCCAACGGGTCGTTTCCTATACGGTCATCGGGCAGGGGCGGGATATCTACATGGAGTACAAGAAAGAGGCTTCCGAAGCGGAGATCCTCCGAATGTATCGGAACAAGACGGCGCAATATACGGTGGACGGGCCGATACAGCTCGGCGCGATGCTTGCCGGAGCTCCCGAGGATCTGTCCGGGAAGTGGAGTGAATATGCGATTCCGGTGGGCGTGGCTTTCCAGATCCGTGACGATATCCTGGGTATTTTCGGGACCGAGGCGAAACTCGGGAAGCCGGTCGGATCGGATATCGAAGAGGGAAAGCTTACGCTGCTTGTCTCGCGCGCGCTCGAGTGGGGAACGGGTGCGGAGAAAAAGGAGCTGCGGCGCATACTCTCGCTCGGTATGGCATTGACACCTCCCGATGTCGAACGGTTCCGCGACATCATCCGTGATACTGGGTCGCTTTCATATGCCGAGACGATGATGCGCGGGCTTATCGGGGACGGTCGATCGGCCATCGGTCGTATGGGAGATGGAGCCGACGGCTCGTCGAAGGAATTTTTCCTTGCTGTGGCGGACTACCTTGCTGAACGGGAATACTGAGCCTATGTCCGATGCGATGAAGATTCCGAACCATGTCGCCATCATTCCGGACGGAAACCGGAGATGGGCGAAGGCGCGCGGACTCGATCCGTGGAAGGGGCATGAGGCTGGCGCCGAGAATTCCGAGTTGCTCATCCGTGAAGCCCGGGCACTCGGTATCCGTGAACTATCGTTATGGGGTTCGTCGGTCGAAAATCTTGAAAAACGGCCGATGGCGGAGAAACGGGAACTCCTTCGTGTGTACTCGGAACATTTCAGGAAACTTCTCCATGATCGGGAAACCATGGACGAAGGGGTCCGTATACGGTTCATCGGCCGATGGGAAGAGCGGTTCCCTGATGATTTACGGAGAATGCTTTCGGACATTTCCGCGAAAACCGCCGGGAACGACCGCTATTTTCTCAATTTCTTCCTTGCTTACAGCGGGGATGACGACATGGTCGAGGCGTTCCGAAGGGCGGTGGAGACGTCGATGCGGCCGGAAGACGTGACGGCTGAAGTCGTCAAATCGCTTCTTTCCACGAAGGATGTCTCCCCGGTGGATCTGCTTATAAGAACGGGTGGAGAGCCGCATCTTTCCGCGGGGTTTCTCATGTGGGAGACGGCGAACGCGCAGCTCCTCTTCTCCGGGAAGAATTACCCGGATTTCGACGGAGCGGATCTTGCTTCGGCTGTTTCCGAGTACGGGCAGCGGCAGCGGCGGCTCGGGAGCTGATGGGGGATTTGACAAAATCCCGGACGTTCCGTACAATAGCTCCACACAGAAAAAACGCTTTCCTTCGGGACAGAGACGGCGCAGGAATGGTTTCAGGAATGAGGATTGCCGGATCCGCGAAAAAGCTCTCTGTTTTTGTGTTGTTTTTCAGTCAAAGAAAGAAAAGTCCAACGTATGGCAAAAGAGAAAGAGGTGATCCGGATGGAAGGGGAAGTCATCGAATCCCTTCCAAGCGCGACATTCAAGGTCAAGCTTGACGGCGGGCACGAGGTTCTCGGCCATATTTCCGGAAAGATGCGGGTGCACTACATCCGCCTTCTTCCCGGGGATCGGGTCATCATCGAAATGAGTCCCTATGATCTTTCAAAGGGACGGATCGTCCAGAGACTGAGGCAGTAGTAGGATACGAATATTGACGTTTTGAACCGTACGAGGTATGAAAGTAAGGGCATCCGTGAAGAAAATCTGCGTGCATTGCAAGGTGGTCAGGCGGCGACGGAAAGTGTACGTCATCTGCTCGAACCCGAAGCATAAGCAGCGGCAGGGATAATAACAGCTTATGGCTGTTAGCTTCTTTAGCTTCATAAGGAAAACTACCCGTTTTTCTCCTGAGGCTAACGAAGCTGAATCGGCTAACGAAGCTAACGAAGCTAACGAAGCTCCATTATGGTAAGAATCGCGGGTGTCAACATTCCGGACGAGAAGCGGATAGAGGTCTCGCTTACGTATATCTACGGTATCGGGCTCACGACGAGCCGGAAGATTCTTTCCGGACTCAATATCGATGCCGATATCCGGACGAAAGACCTTTCTTCGGCCGATGCGAACCGTCTTCGCGAGGCGATCGAAAAGAAGTATCGTGTCGAAGGAGAGCTCCGACACCAGGTGAAGATGAACATCAAGCGGCTTCGGGAAGTCGGCTGTTACCGTGGAACCCGGCATCAGAAAGGACTCCCGGCCCGCGGTCAGCGGACGAAGACGAATACGCGGACGGTTCGTGGCAATGTCCGGAGGACGATGGGGAGCGGTCGCAAGAAGGCTGGGGACAAGACATAGAACAGGGATTCAGCTTTCAGCTTCGCTGGCTTCATTAGGGAATGCAGATTTCTCCTGTGAGGTAAGTGAAACTGATGAAGCTAACGAGAAGCTAATGCAGCTAACGAAGCTATCACTATGTCAGACGAAGTGAAGAAGGAATCAACGGAAATTACCCAACCCCCGATGTCCGAGGCGGAGGGTGTTTCGACACCCGTTGAAACGGAGGCCGCGAAGAAGCGTGTGAAAAAAGGGAAACGGCAGGTATCCCGTGGTCGCGCGAGCATACAGTGCACGTACAACAACACCATCATCACTCTGACCGACCAGAACGGCGCCGTGCTCGGCTGGTCCAGCTCCGGTCACCTCGGATTCAAGGGTGCCAAGAAGTCGACTCCGTACGCCGCGACCCAGGTCGTCGCCGATGCTTCGGAGAAAGTGAAGAAATACGGCCTCCAAGAACTCGATGTGTTCGTGAAGGGTGTCGGATCGGGTCGTGAAGCATCCGTCCGGGCACTGTCGAATAATGGATTTTCCCTCCTCTCGATCAAGGATATTACCCCGATCCCGCATAACGGCTGCCGACCGAAGCGGCCGAGACGAATCTAATAGCGAACCGACTATGGCAAAGATAATGGACAAATGCAGGTTGTGCCGCCGTGCAGGCGAGAAACTTTTCCTCAAGGGGGAACGTTGTTTTTCGCAGAAATGCGCGATGATTCGTCGTCCGACGCCGCCGGGTGCCCATGGAGCAGCGAAGTCCCGTCAGGCCAGCGAATTCGGTCGGCAGTTGGCGATGAAACAGAAGATCAAGCGCGTATATGGCGTCATGGAACGACAGTTCCGCAATCACTTCGAGGAAGTGAAGAAGCGGAAGGGTATCGTCGGAAACGAACTGCTCGGGCGTCTTGAGCGCCGACTCGACAACGTCGTATACCGGCTCGGCCTTGCGTCCTCACGGGCTCTCGCGCGTCAGCTCGTCTCTCACAAGTGTTTTTCCGTGAACGGCAAGCGGATGAATATTCCGTCGTTCGAGGTGCAAGTAGGGGATGTCATTCTCGTGAAGCCGAACAAGCAGGAGAAGGAATATTTCAAGACACTTTCCGAAACGATCAAGACCAAGAAGGATGTTCCGGCATGGCTTTCGCTCGATACCGCGAAACTCGAAGGAACCGTCATTTCACTTCCTTCCCGTGGCGATGTCGAGGTGAATGTCGACCCGCAGCTTGTCGTCGAGTATTATTCGAAGTAATCTTTTTTAAGGAGGGGTGCTCCGATGCGGAGGTCGCGTCGGGACGCCTGAAGAAAAATCCTATGATTTCCGTCCCACAACAGCCGAAGGTCACCGTTCTCGGCGAGAACCATTCCAAGTTTGAGATTCTCGGATGCTATCCCGGATACGGCGCTACGCTCGGAAACGCCATACGGCGGGTGTTACTTTCCTCGCTCGAGGGGGCGGCGGTCCGTTCGGTGAAAATCAAGGGCGTTTCGCATGAGTTCGCCTCGATTCCCGGTGTCATGGAGGACGCCGTTCAGATCCTGCTCAATCTGAAGCAGATAAGGTTCCGGATGCATGGCGACGAGACGGTGAAGGTGACGCTCAAGGCCAAAGGTGAGGCGCAGGTGAAGGCCGGTGATATCAAGGTCCCGTCTTCCGTGGAGGTCGTGAATCCGGATCATTGTATCGCGACGATTACCGACAAGAAGACCGAGCTCGAGATGGAGCTCGAAATCGGGAGGGGTATCGGCTATGTTCCGGTCGAGGCGCGTGAACACGAGGATCGGGAAATCGGCATGATAGCACTCGACGCCATTTATACGCCGGTCCGTCGCGTGAACTACGATGTGGAAAACATGCGTGTCGGGAAGCGGACGGACTATGACAAGGTCTCGATAGAGGTGGTGACGGACGGGAGTATCGCTCCGGAGGAGGCATTCTCCAAGGCGATAGCGATTCTTGTCGAACAGTTCTCGGCGATCCGGACGGAAGTTTCCGAAGCGGAAGAAGAGAAGACCGAAAAGAAACCGAAGAAAGCTGCCGCGAAGAAGGCTTCGAAGAAAGAGGAGCCCGAAGAGGCAGAATAAGAAGCTATCCGCTGTCATGAGAACGTATGAATCACCGGAAATCAGGACGAATATTGAGTCGTGGGAGAAACCAGCGTCGGGCGCTTCTGAAAACGATGCTCGGGAGTCTTATCGTGCATGAGCGCATCGAAACTACCGAGGCCAAGGCGAAGGAACTCAAGAACAAGATCGATCAGCTTGTGAACAAGGCCAAGAAGGCTTCCGATGAGACAAAGCGGGTCGCGACTATCCGCGAGCTTCGGCGGTACCTTCCGCTCGTAGCCGTCGAAAAGCTTCTCGCATCGGAATTCATCTCCGGCTTCTCCGTCCGTGGCAGCGGTTATACGCGGGTCGTGAAGCTCGAAGCCCGGAAGGGTGACGGCGCGAAGATGGCGGTAATCGAATTTGTCTAGATCAACGGTATGGCAACTCAGGTACATCGGAAGTATCACCTCTTCGACGCCCAGGGGAAGATCCTGGGGAGGCTCGCGACGGAAATAGCCGGCGTGCTTTCCGGGAAGGTGAAAGTGGACTATGCCCCGCATATCGACGGCGGTGACTTCGTCGTGGTCATCAACACGGATGGACTGCAGGTGACCGGAAACAAGCGCGAAGGGAAGATGTACCACCATTTCAGCGGCTATCCGGGCGGAATCCGGTCCATAGCGTTCAAGGACCAGATGAAGAAGGATTCCAGGAAAGTGCTGCATGCGGCGCTTTATGGGATGCTGCCGAAGAATTCGCTCCGTGACCGTATGCTGACCCGACTTCTTCTCTACAAAGGGGCCGAGCATCCGGAGCAGACAATCCATGTGACTCACGAATAATCGTATGGCGACGAAATCGAAAGTTATCGAGAAGAAGTCTACCGAACCTTCCAAGCCTGAGGGTCGATATCATTATGCTGTCGGTCGTCGGAAGACCGCGATCGCCCAGATCCGCCTCTATGAGATCGAAGACGGGAAGCCTGTCGCCCATATCGTGAACGGAAAGCCGATTGCCACTTACTTTCCGATCCCCGGGCAGTCTGTCGCCGTCGCGTCGCTTCAGGTCACGGGTCTCGAAGGGAAGTTCGTGATGTCAGCAGTCGTCCATGGCGGTGGCGTTTCCGCGCAGGCGGAAGCTATTCGTCTCGGCGTCTCTCGCGCGCTGCTCCTGCATGACGAGACGCTCCGCACATCACTCCGTGTCCATGGGATGCTCACCCGTGATTCCCGCTCCGTCGAACGCAAGAAGCCGGGTCTCAAGAAAGCCCGACGTGCCCCGCAGTGGAGCAAGCGGTAAGGAGAAGACGAATGAAGAAAAGTCCCGGGTCATCCGGGACTTTTTGTTTGACAGGGAATTTGCTATACTCAACATAAACAAAGAAATACGGATATGTCTCTTGACGATCACATGGAAAAAATCTTCGATAAAGCGGGTCTTCCAGAGGATGACCGCGCGCTCTGGCGCTCGCGGCTTGCCGCGGCCGATGAGCGGATGCGGGCGGTGTTCGTGAGCATCTTTTCGGGTGATACGGGGCTCCTCGCATTCTTTACCGAAGATCTCCGCGACCGCGTCGCTGCCGGACGCGATCCGGAAAAGCTCGCGAAGGTACTCGAAAAGGAACGGGAGCATTTCCGTTCCGTGCTTGCCGGTTCGAAAACGGAATAAAAATAAGCTTTATGTTCAATCCAGAGATGCCGCAGGCGCTTCCGCAGGAGGAGATGAAACCGGCATCGCCAGACAAATCACTTTCGGCACGGGCTGATGAGACGGAACCGGTATCCAAGGCGGAAGAGAAGCTGGAGTCTATCGTCGATTTCGCGAAGCGGCCCGAAAACATGCTTTCTCGAGCCGGCGATACTCTGCCTGAAGGCGGGATGGAATCCTTAGCTTTGCAATGGGCGGATCAGATGGACGCGATGCGACAAGCGGAAGCCCGCGAGGATTTCCAACAGACAGTCGCCTCCCAGCGGGCGATGATTCGGGAGGAGCTCCTTCGGGATGAGATCATGAACGGTGGGACGGAGAAAAAAGAAGGGGAGGGGCCTGTTTCTTCGCAGGATCAGGTAGCCACCAGGAAATCCGGAGCATCCGAATGGATTCTGGAGAAGTTGGATCATGTTCCTGGTGGGAAAAAATTTCTCGGCGCACTCGCTTTGATCGCCGGTCTCTCCGCCATCCCGAAGGATGCGGAAGCAGGGTTTTTCAGTGATCTTGGTAAGGCCACCGGAGATATGGTTACGCAGTCTGTCCGCAATATCCCCCGGGAAATGGAACGCCAACAACGTGAGCGGGAGCAGCAGCGGGCAGCCGCTGAAAGGGAAGCTAGACAGGCCGCGCGAGAATCGGAACAGCTCAAGGAACGGTATGCGCAGGAGTCGCAACGTGTTGTTGATCAATATGACCGCGAGGATGCCTCAGTGGAGCGGAATTATGACAATCAACAGCGGCAGCTCTTCTCGACGAATACGCGGAATCAGGATGAGGGTCTGAAGAAAAAGATGACCGACAGAGTGGAGGCATCCTATCATAAGGAGAAACTGAAAGCCGCGGAAAGGGCGTGGAATGGGATGAGTCGCGTGAAAGAGAAATATATCCAAATCAGTACGACTGGCGTGGCGTATCAATCACAGGTAAATGAAAAATTTCTTGAGAATCTCCAGAAAGTCGCGGCAAAAGAGATCAAGGACCTCCAGAAGCTTGGCGTGGAAGCTGTGACGATTGTTCCGTCGATTGAATCAGCTAGTCCGACTCCTGTTGAAGCATCCCAGCCACAAGGGAATGCGGAACAAACTGCTCTAACGGGGGTAAAAGCTGAAAGCGGCTCGCAGTCGAAATCAAAGTCATCTGAGGTTGACTACTCGCTTCTTTCCCGGTAGGAAAGTTCGTCCGATATCCAGAGATCGGCAAGTTTTTGGTCGATGAAGCCGCGGTCGGCTTCTTTTTCTATGACGAAGAGTGCTCGTTCGAGCGGATTTCCGTTCTTATAGGAACGGGGACTTTGTACCGCATCGAAGATGTCCGCGGCGCGGAGAATCCAGCCGGCGCGGAGTGATGAAACGGAAACCGGACGCGAAAGTTCACGAAGCGGGCGATCGTGGTGGCTCTCCGCGATTTCCGCGGCGACGGGAAATCCGTAGGATCTTAGGACGTTTCCGGATATGGAGGCGTGCTTTCCGATGATGACCCCGAGTGGCAATCCGGGATCGATGCCGCGGTCACGGAGGGATTCGGCGAGATCAGTCGGGATGGCATAGGCGAACGGAATGAGGTCCTTATGCCGGAGATGCGGGTTCTCATCGAGCATCCGGAGCACGTCTTCGTATTGTCTCGGTTGGAACAGTGATTTCGCGAGCATCATCCATTCCTCTTCGGTCGTCGTATCGAGCAGGATTTCCTTCGGGATGGATGTTTTCCCGATATCGTGGAGCATCGCCGCGCGGAAGAGGTCCTCTTTGGTGACGTTTTCTCCGGAGAGGTGTCTGCGAAGGAAGAGTCCGATGTCGCGTCTGCTTTCGACTTTTTCATGGATGGTTTCGAAGACGCGGAGCGCGTGTTCGAAAGTTCCCGTATCGTAGAGTTCGAGGACGACGAGCATATCCCAATCCGATTTTGAGAGAAAAGAAGCTTTACCAAGCCTTTCTCCGTATGTGAGGCGTATGCGGTTCTTCTGTGATTCGAAGAGTGCTCCGGATGACTTGAGTTCGGAGAGCATCTCATGATAGTCGCCGTGTGTGCATATCGAACGTGCGAGACGCTGATTATTTTCCGGTTTCATAGGATTTCAATTTCCGAATATGCTCGTATTTTCCGGGAAGGCGATGGAGACGATATCCGAATCGCTGGTCGTCTCGTCGCGAACGAGAAATATAGCCAGGTTCTCGTCGAAGGAGGGAAGAATCTGAGTCACTGTCCTGCCGGGGAATGAAAGGACCGTGTCCATCTGGCGTCGGTCGCGATGATCGAGCTCGGCGATGCGCACGTCCGCCCCGATGGAAAAGATCGTATGTTCGTAGTTCTTGCTCCATTGAACCGATGAAAACGGGATGGAAAAACGGGCGATCTGGATCGACTCGCCGGCTTTCCGTATCGGCTGAGTGTCCCAATCACGGAGGAAAACGACGGAAATCTGATTTCCATCGGAGAAGAGGATCTTCTTGCCGTCATTCGAGAACTGTATGCTTCGGATATCGTTTCCGAGATGCGATATCTCCGCCGAGACTCCGCCGTCATCGTTCCAGAGGAATCCGATCCCGTCGGGATCATAAAGAACGATGCGTTTCTCGTCGTAGGCATTGATCGTCGGGTGCTTCATCGATACGGCTTCCGGGAAGGATTCCGTCAGAATCTGCGATGCCGAACTGTCGTCTTTCCCTATGTCGAGAAATCGGATAGCACCGGTTGTCTGATCGAGGAGATAGATATATTTTTCCGAAATGTCATAGGCGGAAACGCCGGTTCCGATGATTGCGACCTGTGCGGTCATATCATCCCCGTTCGGACGGGCAAGGAGCAGCGATGATCCGGAAAGGATGAAGAACGATCCGTCGTTTCTCGGATGCCACCGCGCTCCGCGGAGCGGTTCCTGCGATGCAATGAGACTTCTGATGCTTTCGATCGAACCTGTTTCCCTGTCGACAAGGAAGACCTCGTTTCCATTCTCTTCCGTCCGGAGCGGGAGTAGGAATTTCGATCCATCCTCGGTCCATTCGATGTTTTCCGGGTTCCCGGTGTCGAAACGGTATCCGTCCATGGAAACCACACGGGTCACTTCCCCGGAACCTTTCTCCAGGACATCGACGGCTATGCCGCTCCCGGTATTCCCGATGAGCGCCAAGAACCGCTGTTCCGGCGAGGGGAATATTTCCTGGAAGTTTCCAGATGCGATTTCCGTGACCGGATAGGTATCGCGGAGAAGGAGGATATTCCAGAATTCGGTCGAGATGCCGCTTTCGATGGTCACCTTCTTTTCCCATGGCCTGTACCCGTCGGCCTCTATGCGGAGAAAATGTTCCCCCGGTCGGAGTCCGGTTATGTGGTAGGACTGGTTCACTATGTTTATGAGTCCGGACGGGACGATTTCCCCGTCGATGAGGATACGAGCATCCTTCGGATTCGATTTTATGGTTATCGATCCGGTATGGATGAAAATCCCTCGCTCGAAGCTGAAGCGATATCCGAACGAGAAGAACAGGACGGAAAAAGCGGTGACCAGGAAGAGGGTCACGAGCGTCATCGAGAGAATCAGTCTGAGTCGGTCGCGGCACATAGAAAAAAGAAAACGAATCCCCCTCGTCTTCCTGGAGTATATCACCAGTCGTCTTCCTTGAAAATGCCTTTTGACAGTGATTTTTCCAGGGTGTACACTTCCGGCGAACGGTTGAAATCCTACGATAAGGGGAATTATGTCGGAACTGCTCTCGTTTCTGCCGGACGCCGGGCTCTCGAAGGACATCGCGAGCGTGCTTTCGTTCCTTCTTCTCTTCATCGGGTTGAGCATTGCGGCCGGGTTTGTCTTCGGTCGGAACAAGCTCGTCAACATCTTCATCAATATCTATATCGCGCTCGCGTTCGTAAGCGTGATCCCGATCGCCGTTTTTCCCGATACGCCGTATGCCGATGCCATCCTCTTTTTCGTGTTGCTCGTATTTTTGACCGCCATCGACCAGCATCTCTTCGACCTTCATATCCCGAACGCCTCCTATGACCTCTTCTGGCGACTGTTCGTTATGAGCGTGCTCGTGATCGGGATGATCGTGAGTGTCCTTGTCTCGCTTCTGCCGGGGAGGGCGCTGCTCTCGTTGCCGTTCCCGTTCGTGCTCGGCGTGTTCGGGCCCCCGGTCGCGAATATCCTCTGGCTCTCCATTCCTATTTTCGTGCTCATTTTCATGAACAAGCGGCTCCGTTAGAAGTGTATAAAGTTACAAAGTTCATCAAGTCCGTAAAGTACCGGATTTGCTTATTTGAAGGGAATTTTCATACTTTATAGACTTTAAGAGCTTGATGGACCTTACGAACTACCCCGGGCTTGACACCTTTTTATTTCCCCCCTATACTTGCAGAGCAGTCTGAAGGAAGTACTGCTTCTTTCTTTCTGTATCCCATTTTCCGACAGACCTTGAAAACAGCATAAAACAATCGCAATTTTTTGTGGTTGGTCCTAATTATTTCTTTGAGAAGGATCGCAAATCTTGAAGACCCCTTCGG
>CAYRYX010000029.1:0-12026 GCA_964428755.1 uncultured Bdellovibrionales bacterium
CGACCCCGAGCCGCACGCAGCCGTGGCTGACCGGGATACCGAGATGATTCGCGCCTTCCTTGTATCCGCCCGGCCATTCGGGAAGCTCGTGGATGCCGTATTTCCCGTCGGAGGTGATCGCCATCCAGTTCGGCATGTAGAGCTCGTATTTCTTCGACCACGGTTTGTTCGCCTTATTGTGGATCCGGTATTCGCCCTTCGGCGTATCCATCCCCCGGAGTCCGGACGAGACGAGATAGGCGTCGAGCAGTTTCCCATCCTCAAAAATCGTCATGACCTGCGCGGCGATATCGACATCTATATATTTCCCGGTCGTGACCCGTGCTTGGGCGAACCGCTTCGCTTCCTCGAGCCGCACAGCCAGATCCCGGCTCCACTCCTTCGGACGATCCGGGAGTGTGGAAAATTTCGTGGAGCCGAGCTTCACATACGCATCGTCGTCCTCGCCGCGCCACTTCACATAGACCGAAAGCTCGTATGCCGTCCCCGGGCGGATCGGCTCGGACGGGAGTAACTTGAATTCGGTCTTCTCGGCGTCGTTCTCGTAGACGACCGGGAGTTCGGGCGTGAGACGGTAATCGACGAAGAAATCCTTGACCGAACGGTCGAACCGGACGAGCATGGGATCCTCTATCCCGAGGAGCACGTCGGTCGCACCGTCACTCGGCGTCAGGGAAACGATTTCCGGATACCCCGGAGCACGGAACGACGACGAAGACACCGGGACATTCTTTCCGAATCCCGCCTTCCCTTCGCCGACGAAGATACGGTATTGTCCGTCCGGAGCCCAACCTTCCTGCGGCTTGATGGAAAGCGTCTTCCGATCGTCGCTCCATGCATAGAGGAGTGGCAGTTCCGGCGTGACGGAAATCTTCCCGCGGAAACTCTCCGTGTCGACCGCCTGCGAGAAACGTACGCTGACCGGATCCTGCGGAGTCCTGATACCGTCGGACTGAAACGACACGGTGACATCGGCGAACACCCGCTCGGTTCCGTAGACGAGCAGGATCGCCGGGACGAGTCCGAGGAGTGCCGCGGCGAACAGCGAGAATGCCTTGACGATGTTCATGTGTGTTTCTACGCCGAAGCCTTCGCGGGTTTGAGTCTGATGTGTTTCCGGATTTCCTTGATGTCGTTTTCGGCGGCGCTCATCCGGCTGTACTGCTCATCCATCTGCTGTTCCTGGCGACGGTCGATCCGGGTAAGTTTCTGATCGATATATTCGGTCTTTTCCTCGAGGGAATCCAGCCGTCCGTCGATACCGTCCAGCCGTCCGTCGATACCGTCGAGCCGCTCCTTCATGACTCCTATATCGGTTCTCATGCCATTCACGGTATCCGTCAACGACTGGAATCCGCTGTTGATCATGATCGCCAGCTCCTCGTTCGTCGTTTCTTCGTGTTTCATAGGATTTTTTCCAAAGCGATGCTCATAGTATATCGTCACGCCACTTTTCCGTCAAAAATCGGGAACATCGGCTACGACTTGGAAGCTAAGCTTCCAAGTAAGATCCGTATCAAGTACGGGATCCAGGAGAGTGGCTTCTTTCGGACGTTTCTGGATCCCGGCTCGTAGGCCGGGATGACAGAGGGGAAGTACTCTTTCGTAGTGTGCGCTCTATAGCAACCGGATTACCAAGTGAATAAGATGAGGCACATCTCCTCATCGGATATCTCCTCCCCAGATATAATCGTCCCATGTCGGCGATGAGTGACGACCGATGAGGCGGAATTTTTTGACCCCGATTTTCCCGGAAAGAGAACGGAGTGACCTCATATCCGTCTCCGCCGGCATTTCTTTCACCTCAAGGGCGATTTCCCCATCGACGATGAAATCTATTTCCCTGCCGTTTTTGAGCGCGTAATAGGAAATCTCCCCATGATGCCGAAGCTCCGTGAAAACGGCATTCTCGAATTGCGCTCCGCTCGAAACTTCCGCAAGCGTGTTGAGAATACCCGTATCGGAGAAATAGAGTTTTTTCGCCTTCACGATCGCCCGATCCGGACTCCGTGAAAAAATCGGAACGCGCGAAAGAAAGTAGGTCTGCTCGAAAAAATCGACATAGCTTTTTACCGTTACCGGCGATATGCCGATATTCCGCGCGAGCTTCGCGTAATCAAGCCGATTTCCGGCACGGCTCGCCAGCATCCGCATAAGGGAATAGATGATATCTTTTCGGCGAAAATCCGCGAGCATGGCGATATCCACATTGATGTACGAACTCAGGATATCCTCGAGCAGGTCTTTTTTTCGGGCATCATCCGAGGTGAGTACCACCTCCGGGAAACCGCCGAACCGGATGAACTCTTCATACAAAGCCCGCAGCCGTTCGTATTCCGAAAGAAGAAAGGTGCTTCCGGAAAAATCACGCGATGCGGACGGTATGCCCTTAAAGAGCAGAAACTCCCCGAAATCGAGCGGGAAAAGCTCGAATATCTTTTTTCGTCCGGCAAGCGACTCGCTGAAAAGATTCTTGAGATAATACGAACTTGATCCCGTGACGAGAAATTTGATGTCATGATGATCATGCAGATATTTGATGACGCTCGGGATATTCGAAGCGAGCTGTATCTCATCGATCGCTATGAAAAGCTTCCCCTTCACGTCAAGACCACGCCCCGCAAGCGCGAGAAGAATGGCATCATAGTTTTTCTCCGAAAACAGCTCGCGATCGGCGATATTTTCGAAATCAAAATAAATCTTGTTTTCCGAGGGTATTTCCGTCAGAAGCTGTCTGATAAGCGTCGTCTTTCCGGTACGACGCATCCCGGTCAGCACGGTGACTTCGCGACTGGAAAGATGCTCCTTGAGTGATGAATATATTTTTCTTGAAAAAAACATAGCTATACATTAAGTATTACCATACTATATCAGTATTATAGTTTAATACTACTTTATTGTCAAGAAGCGTAAAAAGGATCCGGTACTCGTCTTGTCATCCTGAGTCCCCTCTTATCTGTCATCCTGAACGGAGTGAAGGATCCAGTCCCCAAACGACTCCATGGCTGAGCCATCGAGATAGGTGCCAATCCGGTCGATGGCATCCAGAATATGTCCGACGTAGAGGATATCGTCTTCTTTCATATCTTTTCGTATAGAGTCTCGGATTTCCGTAAGACTTTTTCACGGATATATTTGCTCAGGGCGCTTGGCGTAACCATATCCACCTTCTTCCCCAGTCGGTCGCCGAAGTAACGATGCATACCGGCATAACGAAACATCCCGATTCGCGCGGTCGGTTCGAATTCGACAAGAAGATCGACGTCGCTGTCCTCGCGCGGCGTACCATATGCGTACGATCCGAACAACGCTACCTTCCGAATATCCTCGCGATACGGTCCTTCTTCGACGGCTTCCCTGATATGCTTTTTGAGTTCCTGATTCGACATACATGTTCCTGAAACGTTACTCACAGTATGCCCCACAGAGAAGGAAAAATCAACCATGATACAGGAGCCCTTATCCTGAGCGCCGTATCGTCATCCTGAGCATAGCGAAGGATCCAGTTCCCGTCTTGTCATCCTGAGCGAAGTCGAAGGATCCAGGTATTTCTTTATGACGGAAAGATTACATCACCGACCGGCATTATAGAGCGCGATGATTTCGGCCTGCGTGAGCGCGCGGTTGTAGATGCGAGGCTCGTCAAGAATACCTGTCGCATAACAGCTTCCTGCGCCACTCGACCCAACAACAAGCGCGCTCGAATTGCTCGTATTGACATTGTTCGTGTTCGCAAACACGGCAGTGAGCGACATACTGATACCGTCGATGTATATCTTCGGTGTTGTGCCGTTTTGTCGCACGACCACCGCATGATGCCAGTTTCCGTCCGCCACGTCATTGGTCGTGTAGTAGCTCTGGGTATTCGTGGTATTTAGGCCGCCATCATTAGTGAAAAATAAACCGATTTTTTTGTTTGAGACAAAACTTCCACCGCTATTTACATACCCTACAGTAACCGCATACTGCTCATAACTCGGACCATCCCTCCGTTTACCGACAATGTACCCCGCTTGATTTGAGTTTGGAAGCTTGATCCACACCGAAATACTCGCATCCGATGCGCCGATATCAGCCGCATTGCCCATCGTGACGTAATCATCCGTCCCGTCGAAACTTATCCCCTGGCCGATCTTGCCGATGGCGCGAGTCGGACCGTTCGTGAGGGTGCCGTTGTTGCCGCGGCTTGATCGGTCGTATGCGGTCGTGCCGACAATATCCGGACCATTGAACGGCCAGTAACCCACGAGACCGGTATCCGGATCGTCGGGTCGCCCGAGACGGGAAAGCTGGATGATCTCCTCGTCCGACAACGCGCGGTTGTACATGCGAAACTCGTCGATCCGTCCGTCGAGAACGAGATTTGCCGCGCCCGCAAACCCGTAGCCGATGCGCATGCCCGAGGAAGAATTGATGCTCCCCGTGAGGCTTCCGGTAGTGTATTTCTGGACGCCGTCGGCATATATCGCAACTGTTCCGCTCTTGCGCCGCACCGTCACATGCTGCCAAGTCGAAGCGGTCGGACCCCAGGCGGTCGTCTGGATGTACGTGTTGGCGAGCCAGAGATAGGTATAGTTGTCGGTATACCGGTAGAACATGATGCCGTCGGAGTAACTGCCGTCGGAGAAAAACACGCCTTGAGTGGCGACATCCGGGTTGAGCCAGAAACTGTAGGTGAAGTCGCCGGTACCGATATCGAGCGCAGCGTTGTCGGCGATGCTCACGTAGTCGTCCGTCCCGTCGAGATCCACGGCACCATCGACTCGTCCGGCCGTCCAGGTCGGACCATTGGTGAGCGTGCCGGTCATGCCGTTGCCGGAGGAATCGGCCGCGGAACCGCCGCTCGCATCGTCGAAGCGCCAGTATCCGGCGAGTCCCCGTTCGAGCGGCGCCGACTGGGTGTCGGCCGAGTTCACCTTGTCGGCGGCTCCGGCCTGATAGAGGCCCCAGATCTCGGATGCGGAGAGAGCGCGGTTGTAGATGCGGGGTTCGTCAAATATCCCCGGAAAATAGCCGGTTGTCGCATCATACGAACCGATAAAAAGATCATTCGCGTGCGTGCCGATACTCCCGGTCATCGCCGTTCCCGAACCCACCTCGATCCCATCGACATAGAGTCGGACGTAGCTTCCATCGTAGACGCCCGTTATGTAGTGCCACGTGTTGTCATATATGGCCGAAGCGGTCTTTGCCGGCGAATAATACGTACCGGCGAGATTCTTCGTGACTATGAATTGCAGATCCCCGCTGACGTTGTTGAAAAATCCGTACATCGGAGGATTCGCGCTCGCGGCTCCTTTTGAGAGGAGATATTTGAATTGCCCGGGTGGCGACGTCACCTTGACCCACATCGAGGCGGAGACGTAGGTCGTCGGATTCAGGGCGCTTGCGTTCGTGACTCTCGCGTACTGATTGGTCCCATTGAAGGAGAGCGCCTGTCCGACCTTGCCGATCGCTTTCGTCGGACTATTGGTGAGGGTGCCGTTATTAGCGCTCCCGCTCCGATCGTACGCGGTGGTGCCAGTGATATCG
This sequence comes from uncultured Bdellovibrionales bacterium, assembly GCA_964428755.1. Lineage (GTDB taxonomy): Bacteria > Patescibacteriota > Minisyncoccia > Moranbacterales > UBA1568 > JAGOTT01. Next base: position 5,533 of record CAYRYX010000029.1, read on the forward strand.
GGACCATTGAACGGCCAATACCCGACGAGACCCGTGTCCGGATCGTCCGGCACGGTCGTCTTATAGAGCTTCACGATTTCATCTGCGCCGAGCGGACGATTGTAGACACGGATCTCGTCTATGAATCCGTCCCAGTACCTGTTGCTGGTAACATGGTTCGTTTCAGCGCCGATCTGAAAGATTCCGGCATTGGAAGCCGATGTTGTCGCCGGGATGGTCACTCCTCCACCGAAAGTAAGCGCCTGTTGAATACCGTTCTTATACAACTTCAGTCTGTTGGCATTCCCCGTTTGCGTCCCATCAAACACCATGACATAGTGGCTCCATACTCCCGTACTCACGATATCCCCCGTCGTATACGCATATTGATTCGACGCATCACCGATTGACAACGTAACATCATTTGGTCCTCCATAACCGGTTCCGCCAAGAGCCAGCTGCACCCTATCCCCATCGGCACTGCTATTGCTCTTTGAAAAAATCGTCTTATCTTGGGTAAGCGCATCTGCATTCGCCCACGCGCTTACAGTCAAAGAAGATAGCCCGTCAAGCGCATTGACATCGTTCGTAGCGATATAATCATCCGTCCCGTCGAAATTCGTCGCACCGCCGATCTGACCGGTAGTCCAGGTGGGGCCGTTCGTGAGGGTGCCGGTGTTGGCATTGCCGCTCGCGTCCGCCGCACTTGTCCCGCTCGCGTCGTCGAGCTTCCAGTATCCGACCATGCCCTTCTCGAGACTGTCGCCCTGGCTCTCGGCGGAGTTCACCTTGTCCGCGGCACCCATCTGATACAGGTCCCAAATCTCGGATGCGGAAAATGCTCGATCGTAGATGCGGACTTCGTCTATTGAGCCAGGGAAATAATTCGATTTCGCTGAAAGAGGGTCGGTAGCCCCGATTGTAAAAGTGTAATCCGTCCCAGGATCATGCAGATTGAAATTGCCGACTGCAGTAGTACCCTGGCTCACTCCGTTCACATACAATTCTATGGAAGAATTCTTCGTCCACTTTGCAATCACATGATACCACTGCCCCGCGGAAAGAGTCAGCGAGGAAGCCGTGACGCCATACCAGCTCCCATTAGACAGTTTCGCATAGAAATAAAATTTATTTCCCGAGCTGACGCCGATCTGCATCTCCCCGTTATCTCCGGTATGAACGGCAATGTTATCCGTAGAATCAAGCGTGTTTATTTTCAGCCAAGCGCTGATTGATGCCTGGGTTGCACCGGATACCCCGGTAAAGGATCCGAGTTCGACATAATCATCCGTGCCGTCAAAACTCAAAGCCTGGCCAACCCTCCCGATCGTCTTGGTTGGGCCGTTGGTGAGGGTGCCGTTGTTTTCGCTTTTCGAACGATCGTACGCGGTGGTACCGGAGATATCTTTGCCATCGAACGGCCAATACCCGACGAGACCGTTGGAAAGCATTCCTTCCTGGTTCGTGTTGATATTCAGCCCCGCCTGCGCCTGCTTAAAGTACCAATATCCCCCGCCCATCGCGGCCATGATCAAAACGATGGTCGTATATTGGAAAGTCCTATGAAGAAGTAGATTATGTTTGTTTGTCGGCATGATGGAAATAATTTTCAGTTTTCAGTTTTTTCTTTCTGGATCCTTCGATACGCTCAGGATGAAAGCGGCAGGGAGGGGGGCATTGACTTTCCGACCACAAGGTGTATACTGACGGTATATCACTACGAAAAAGACCCTGCTTAGGCCTTGCCTCTGTGGGGGCTTTTTCTTTCCAGCTTCCTTTGCACTTCCTTGAGAAAGGTTATCGGCGCACCGGTTCGTTTGAGAAGGATCGAACACTTCTCCGGATTCGGGGCAAGCACGACTCTGAGCTTCCCTCTGGAAAACAGGAAAGAAACCAGGCTCGCATAGTCCCCATCACCGGAAACGATGATCGCGTGTTCGAATTCGTGTTCATAGAAATCACGCATCGTATGCATAACCAGGTCGGCATCGCAGTTTCCCTTCGCCTTCCCTTCTCCATCATACGTCGTTTCCTTAAAGACGAGGGTGAACCCGGCCTCCTGCAACATGGTGTAGAGATCCTTGTATTTCGGGATGAGCCCGATGAAGATATACGCCCGGTCGACGGCATATTTGTTCCGTAGCCAGCTCCGAAGCCGGAAATAGTCCATATGCCACCCAAGATCCTGTACGCCGCGATGAAGATTTGCCGCATCTATGTACGCGAAGGTTTTTTCTTTCTTTTCCATATATATGTCCGAGGAATGCTTTTCGAGACCCCTGAAGTATATCAAAAAATTGAAAAGGTGACGACGATCTGGATTCTCCTTCGCTGGCTGGCAGATCACGATGAGGAGCGCGACCTGGTCACTTTTCTTGTTCCTATCAGATGTTTTTCCATCATGATACGCTGTCGAATCGGCCGGTCGTAAGGAGGACGACCGAACAGGCGTTCACGGTACGGATACCGGCTTCGCGGAGTCTTCGGTCGAGTTCGGGGTTCTCCGTGCCAGGGTTGAAGATGACGGTTTTCGGCGCAAGCGCAAGGATATCGCCCGCGAGTTCCGCGCTCCGGAGCGGATTGACATACACTGTCAGCACATCCGGACTCCTCGGCGCTTCCGGCAGCGAGTGGACGACCGGAACCTCGTCGAGCATATCGAGTGATGGGTTCACCGGCACGGCACGATAGCCTTTCTCCCGGAGGAGCCGGAACGCCTTGTTCGAATATCGCTCGGGTTTGTCGCTCGCCCCGAGTATGACGACTGTTTTCATGGTCATATATGGTAATCATACCATACCGGATCGCTCCACGTCTTCAAACGGCTACTCGTCAGGCGCTCGTCAAAGCTTTATAGACTTTATGAACTTTACGAACCTGATGGACTCTCTTATCCTTTTTTCGTCTTTTTCTTCTTGCCGCCTTTTTTCTTTTCCGATTTCTTGTCCTTATCCGCGTCCGCATACGCGCGGAGCTCGCCTCCCGCGATGAGCTTGTCCCCGCCACCCTCTTTCACTGTATAGGCGGGAAACGGCTCCGCCGGGTATCTCGCAAGCATGAGATCCATGAAGTTCCGCCAGATCGGCGCCGCGACAAAGACACCGTCCGCACCCTGTCTCATCGGACGGTTATCATTATTCCCCGCCCACACACCCGCCGCGATGGAACGCGTAAACCCGACTGTCCACGCGTCGCGGAACCCCTGGGTCGTTCCGGTCTTCGCGGCGACGCCACCAGCCGGATATGCGAGCGGGCTCCGTGGTCCGAAAACCGGCGTCCGTGCGGCGTTATCGGAAAGGATGGAATCGATCCGGCGCGCGATTTCCGGATCGAGCGCCTCCTCCACGCTCGGCTTCGCCTGACGCAGGACTTTGCCGTCGCGTTCTATCCGCAGAACCGAGACCGGTTCGCGCTTCGTCCCGTCCGCCGCGAACACGGAGTAGGCGGATACCATGTCGAGGAGGCGGACGTCCGCGCCGCCGAGAACGAGCGAGAGTCCGTACCGGTTCCGGTCGGTAAGCGTCGTGATGCCGAGCCGCTCCGCGAGGTCGATCGCGTCGTCCGCGCCGACGATCTTGAGCGTCTGCACCGCGGGGACGTTGAGCGACATCGAAAGAGCCTGCCGCATCGTGAGCATGCCGTATGATTGTCCGTTGTAGTTCCGAGGAATATAGTCGCGACCGCCGCCGTCCGGACCGAAGTTCACCGGTTCATCGAGGATGTGCGACTCCGGTTCGAATCCCTCCTCGAACGCGCGCGCGTAGACGAACGGTTTGAACGCCGACCCCGGCTGCCGCGGACGGAGCGCGACATTCACCTCGCCGTCGATTTTCTCGTCGAAATAATTCCGACTGCCGACCATCGCGAGGATTTCCCCGCTTGGAACATCCTTCGCCACGAGCGCGGCATTCTCCGCGCCATACCGGGCATTCTTGGCGACTCCTTGCGCAACCGCAGCCTCGGCGATTTTCTGGACATCCGTATCGAGCGAGGTATGGATCCGGAGCCCGCCCTGATCAAGGAATTCCTCCCCGTATTCACCGCGAATCAGGTCGAGCACGTGGAACACGAAGTGCGGTGCGACTATCGTATCGCGCCTCGGCAGGACTTTCGCGAGCGTATCCGCCGTAAGCGCGTTCCTCTCCTCGTCCTCGGATATGAGGCCAAGCTCGAACATACGACGGATGATGCTCCGCTGCCGCGCGACAAGCTCCACATCCCGTCCACGGTACGGGGAATAGTATGTCGTCGCCTTCGGCAACGCCGCAAGAAGCGCGGCTTCGTCCACCGACAATGACAAGGCCTGCTTCCCGAAAAATGCCTGCGCGGCGGCTTCGATCCCATACGCATTCGAGCCGTACGGGATGCTGTTGAGATAGAGATCGAGAATTTCGTCCTTGGAATACGTCCGATCGATCTTGAACGCGATCACGATCTCGTTCAGCTTCCTTGCTATCGTTCTTTCGGAATCGAGATAGAAGATGCGCGCTACCTGCTGGGTGATGGTCGAGCCTCCTTGGACGACACGCCCGCTCTCGAGATTCTTCCGGAGCGCCCGGGCGATCGAAAGCGGATCGAATCCGTAGTGCCGATAGAACGCATCGTCCTCGGCAGCGATGGTCGCGCGACGGACGACATCCGGGATTCCCTCATGCGGGAGAACTTTCCGGTCCTCCTCACCATGAAGCTCGTAGAGGACCCGCGTCCCGGTCCGATCGTAGATGATCGAGGTTTCCTGCAATTTCTTTCCGAAAAGGTCGCCCACGTCCGGCGTACGGAGAAAAAAGATGAGTACAAGCCCGAAAACGCCGCCGAAAATGAAAAGAAGGCACAGAAACAGTGCCTCCCGGGAAAATCCGTATACAAGCCTCGAAACGGTATTTTTTCGCCCCTTCTTTCGTTCCATCGGGTTCCGTATCAGAAAGATGACTTCCGTGCAGTATACGCGCCTTTCACGGAAACGCCAAGTCTCATCACAAGATGAGCATCGAATCGCCGAAAGAATAGAACGAGTATCGCTCCCGGATCGCTTCCCCATATAGCGACATGATCCGTCGCTTCGCACCCTTATGTTCAAGGAAGGCGTCGACGAGAAGCATGAGCGACGTCTTCGGCAGGTGGAAGTTCGTGACAAGGATATCCGCGGATCGGAACTCATGCGGCGGAAAGATGAAGATATCCGTCGACCCGGAGTAGGGACGGAAAGGGATTCCGGGATTTCTCGTTTCACCAGGAATGACAACGCTTTCCAATGTCCGCAGAGCGGTGGTCCCTACCGCGACGATCGCCCTCGACTTAGTGGCAAGGCCACTAAGTGAAGAATTCAACTTGTCCGCAGTCTCTTCCGACACCTCGATCCGCTCGCGATGAAGTTTCTTCGTCCTGAAGTTCTCCTCGCGGAGCGGCGCGAACGTCCCCTGCCCGACATCGAGCGTCACCTTCGCGATATCGATTCCCTTCGCATCAAGTGACTCGAATACGCGGTCGGTAAAATGGAGCGACGCGGTCGGTGCCGCGACCGACGCGCCGGTCTTCGCGAACACGGTCTGATACCGCCTCCGCAGTTCATTCTCCTTTTCTTTGTCTTTGTCATTCCCGCTGACGCGGGAGTCCAGTTCCTCCAAATAATGCGGCACCGGCGTCTCCCCATACCGATCAAGCAGATTATAGAGATACTTGTCACAGCGGTTTAACCGCTGTTTAATGCTTTTAATAAGAGATAATTCAGCGGTTAAACCGCTGAATTTCTTCAAATGTACAAAAAATTTGTTTTCTTCCTGTCGGATAACTTCGAAATACTCCCCGTTCGGGAAGAAAAGCTTCTGCCCTGCAACGCATTTCCTATCGACAAGCACCGGGATTTCGATGCCTCCATCCCATTCATTGGCAAGCACGAATACCTCGATCTTGCCCCCGGTCTCTTTCCGGGGCCAAAGCCTCGCGGGAACGACCCGCGTCTCGTTGAGCACCAGAAGTGATTTTTCCGGAAGATAGTCCGCGATATTATAAAAAAAATCATGCGTGATCGTGTCCGTCTTCGTGTCATAGACGAAGAGCCGCGCACTGTCGCGCGGTTCCACCCCCTTCTTCCGGATCAGCTCCGGCGGAAGCGAATAATCATACCCTTCCAATTCCTCAAATTTCATGATTTCCGGATCTTATGGTACACTGTTTCTGCGAGGAGGAAAGGGCTTTTGGGGCAATCGGATTCGCAATGAATCCACCCCTCAACCAACCACCATCAACCTTTCCCCATACCCTCTCCCTCCTCGCCTCGCCAATCCGTAGCTTTATGCGAAGGATGGCCCCAGCCCCGCACTCATGCGCCCATCTTCGCCGCGGCAACGTCCCGGCAAAGTTGACGAGTCCGGGGCTTTTCATTTGCCTTTCCCGAAAAGATATCATATCCTGGAAGTAAGAGGAACAGCAAGATCGTTTCTCGGGCGGAGCAGATCGCATCGGCTTTGTTGAATAATTCCTGACCGCGAACGGAATCATCCCGTTCGTAGCCGGGA
>CAYRYX010000030.1:0-11894 GCA_964428755.1 uncultured Bdellovibrionales bacterium
TTTGGAAAGGTGGGTGAGCGGCTGAAACCAGCACACTGCTAACGTGCCAGAGGGTAAAACCTCTCGAGGGTTCGAATCCCTCCCTTTCCGCAGTGAACGAAGTGAATGGAGAAAAGGAGGAAGCCGACTGCTCGGCTTCCGTGAGGGGTGAGAAGGGCGGAGCGATGTTTCGCGAGTACGCGAAACCGCGAGCCGGGGTCGCGGAAATTCGGTCGCGACGGCGAACGGATTATCTGTGACCGAATCCCTCCCTTTCCGCAGATTCCGCAAATCAAAAAAGAGGCTTTTATTAGCCTCTTTTTTGTTTCTGTGGTAGGATGAATTCAAAGTTTATGCCTTTTATGGGTAAATAATTGAGAAATCATATGAGAAAAATAATCGTGTGGAATGTCGTGACGCTTGACGGCTGTTTCGAAGGAGAGAAGCCGTGGGATCTCTCTTTCCATAAGCTCGTGTGGGGACCGGAGCTAGAGGTGCTCAGTCTCGAGCAGCTGCGAGAAGCGGATATGCTGGTATTCGGCGAAAATACATACAAAGGCATGGCGGAGTATTGGCCGACAGCGGAAGCGGAAGGGGAGGTGACGGCGCTCATGAACAGTATCGCCAAGGTGGCATGCTCTTCATCACGAGAAAAAGCGCAGTGGAGCAACACGACTATTGTCCGCGACGCAGTACCTGAATTAAAGCGTCTCAAAGAACAAGGCGACAAGCCGATGTATATCTTCGGGAGCGGGAAACTCATAGAGTCCCTCATGAACGCCGGGATTATCGATGAAATCCGCTTGTGCGTCGCGCCGATTGTCCTGGGGCACGGTCGCCCTTTGTTTACTGCTGAAAATACGACACGTACCCTCAAGCTACTTGAATCAAGGTCGCTTCAAAATGGCGGCGTTATTCTTCGGTATGAAGTAAGTAATAAGGATTAGTGCAATTTAGGTCATTGTTTGGATATGAGTTCGCAATTTGTCCCAGGCTCTCCGAAAATTTGAATGGGGCTTTACGAAGCCTCATTTTGTATTTCCAGTCCGTTCGGCGATCGGTCCAGCTTTCTTGCCATAAGACCGTTTGAAGCGTACAAATGAAAGGGGTGCTATTCAGTGGTGTTTCGGTTGACAATCTCTTGAAAATAACTATGGGGAATTACATCAAAAATTTTAGTGAACTTAACAAAACAAATGCTGATATTGCTGGTGGTAAGGGAGCTTCACTCGGCGAAATGACGCAAGCCGGTATTCCTGTGCCGCCGGGCTTCGTTCTCTTATCAAACTCCTTTGACCAATTTCTCAAGGAAACCGATCTTGTTCAAGAAATTGATTCGATCCTCGAAAAAGTCAGACATAATGAAATGCACACTGTCGAGTCGGCTTCTGCGGATATTAAAGCGTTGATATTGAGTCGGCAAATGCCGGAAGATATTAAAGCAGAAATAAAAAAATACTTCGGAGGACTTAACACGGAGTTTGTAGCTGTGCGCTCTTCTGCGACAGCAGAAGATGGTCAAGATCATTCCTGGGCGGGTCAGCTTGAAAGTTTTTTAAATGTAAGAGAAGATGATGTCGTAGAAAAAGTTAAGCATTGCTGGGCATCTCTTTTTACTCCCCGTGCAATTTTCTATCGGTTCGAAAAAGGTTTACATGCTACAAAAATTTCTGTTGCAGTCGTCATTCAAAAAATGGTTGATTCAGAAATTTCTGGAATAGCATTTTCAGTCCATCCTGTAACCGAAGACAAGAATCAGCTTATTATTGAAGCAGGGTTTGGACTTGGGGAAGCGATAGTATCAGGATCAATCACTCCTGATAGTTATGTCGTAGAAAAAGAACCTCGAAAAATCCTTGACATCAACGTGGCAACACAAACCGAAGCACTTTATAAAAATCCTACGGGCGGAAATACATGGAAAAATATCCATGAACCAAAGGCAAGTTCGCAGGTATTAACGGAAATTCAAATTCTCGAGTTTGCTGATATAATTTTAAATATCGAGAAACACTACGGATTTCCATGCGACATTGAATGGGCGTTTGAGAAAGGTCAATTTTATATAGTGCAAAGTCGTCCGATTACAACTTTATTAAATTAATATAATTAACGTATGAGAAATATCAATTTAACAAAACCTGAATACACTTTAAAAAAGGAGCTTTTAGATAAAGATCTTCCTTTTATAAAACAAGAAAAGTTTTCAAAGTTCATCCGAAGACGAATACCGCTCTTTATGGACGGGTATAGATATGCGGGTTATGCGATGACGCAAAGGTGGGGTGTCGAACTTTGTTTTTTTGAGGCTGGTCATGAACAAGTAAAGCCTTGTTATATAGCTGACACAATGAACGAGAGGGGTGCTGAAGTATGGTTCAAAAAAATGAACGAAGATCCTGCTTTTTCCCAGAATCTCGTAAATGAAGTTAGAGATATTGTTCTACTGGAAAAGAATTTTTCTAAATCTATTCCTCAACGGGAACTTTCTACCGAAGAAACAATAGCTTGTCTGAAGGGGCATTTGGATTATTGGGTAGAATTTTTTGAGGTTGCCTATCTGTGGTTTGGTGTAGAAAATATAAAACAAAAAGTTGATAAAGAGATTAAAGAAGTTTGGAAAGGGGCAGACTACGAATTAAGGAATTTTTTTGAAAACGTATATCGCCCTATGGCCCTACCCCTCTCGAGCGTAGAACAGAGGGATCTCTTGAAACTGACCGTTTTGAAAGGTGATGAGTTGGAAGTTGCCTTGAGAAATCACCACGATAAATATAAACATTTATCCCTCCATAATCCTGACGATGAATACTTTGACCTTGAGTATTATCGAGGCAGAGTGAAGTTGCTTCAAGATCCTATTGAATACCAGAAACAAAAAGATTTATTGGAGTCAGCTGATTCGGAAATGTTAGAGGCAACCGACCTTTTAAGTAAAACGGATATATCTGATTTATTGAAACAGCGAGTTGAGTTTGTAAGGTGGTTTATGTATCTACGCACAGAGTGCATAGATCACATGATGCTTGTGAACAGTGCTTTCAAATCGGTGATTGATTCACTTGTAAAAAAACTCAACCTTTCCGCAGAAGCAGTTCTTCATATGACATATGAGGAGATTATAAGTAGTTTGGAGTTAGGTAGATTGACCATAGAAAAAGGTTTGATAATGGAGCGGGTGAATAATGGGTATGCATACCTTATCGCGCCGAATGGTTCATATCTAGTTACAGGAGAAGATGTTGATATTTTAGATCAATTAGTTATACCGAGAATGAGCGAAGAAAAAATACCAGAAATTAAAGGACAATCAGCTTTTAAGGGAAAGGTTACGGGCATTGCTCGAGTTATTCTTGATCGAAGAAATTCTAAAGATTTGAAAGAAGGGGAAATTCTTGTTACCACAATGACCTCTCCAGAGTTTGTTCCTGCCATGAAGATTTCTGGTGGAATTATTACAAACGAGGGCGGGATTCTTTGTCACGCCGCGATTATGTCTCGTGAGCTTAGGAAGCCTTGCATTATAGGGACAAAAATTGCTACTGATACAATAAAAACTGGTCAGAAAATCACTCTTGATGCCGATAACGGCATTATTACGCTCGAATAATAAATTTATGAAAGAAAACAGCGGAATGGAATATTGGGTAACGCGACACTCTAAATCTGGCAAAGGTATTGAATCATCTCCTGGCTTGTCAGAGCAGGGTATAGAGATGGCAAAAGAGCGAGCAAAAACAATCGCTGAACTTATTGAGAATTCACAAGAGGGGTCGGTAATTCTTTACGGAGGAGTAACAAGCGAGCCAAGAACACGTTCAACGATGGAGCTATACGCCGATGAGACCGAGAAAATTCTGAAAGAGCGTGGGGGAACAGCGCGTTTTATTAAAAAAGAAGATATTAAAGAACAAGCCGACCAATCTGGATATTTAAAGACGGCTAACGAAATAGCCTCACAAATCAATGCCGTGCCAGAAGAGAAAGTAGTCATAGAACTTCCGCTCTTCTTGAAAGAATTCTCAATGGATAAGTATCTTTATGAAGAAGATGGCGAAACAGTAAAGCCCGGATGGCAAAAGCTCTTAGATAAACATGGAAAGAATTACACAGCAGCGATAGAGGATTGGTTTAGCGACGCTGAATTGAGCAGAGTGATTGACCCAGAAGAAATGGCTAGAGGCTGTATGAAAGCCATGCAACGACTTGAAAGTTTTTCTAAAAAATTCTTTCCAGATCGTCCTATAAAAATAGGATTTGTCGGTCACAGCTTTCTAATTGATGCGCTTCTTACATATATTGCAAATAACGGTAATATTTCAACTGATGGTTTTAAGGAAATTGGTGGAGATGTGGTGAAGGAAACCGAACTCGCGACGATTGAATTTGACGGAAATGGTGGATTTCATTTGCGATACCGGGATAAGGATTTTCTCTCGACTCTGCAGGACAAACAAACTATCTCCGAAACGGAAGAAAAATAATAGAATCTTGCCCGGGGAATTTTTTCCGCCCCAATTCGCCAAAAAAACAGCAGAGCAAGCGGAAGATTCCTCCCCGAACCCATCCTCCTTCGCTTGCGACATCCGAATTCAGAAAAGAACCAGCAAAGGTTCGAATTTTTTCCAAAAAAACCGAAAATCAAAAAAAGAGGCTCTTATTAGCCTCTTTTTTGATTTATGATAGGATACATTCGAATTTTATGCCCTGCTTAAGGGTAAATCATTCTTTTTCGCAGTGATTGAGAGTGGTTTAAAAATCATGAACGAATGTTTTACCTCCGCGATTGTACTATACATATGTGGTGCGGTGCTGTTGGGAGTCGGACGGGGTTTGTATTCTACACCAAATTAAATTGATCTGCGCTCGTACGCTGTTTTGTGGAGCCTAGATTCCCGCTTTCGCGGGAATGACAGACTAGCATGGATTTATCGGCACGAACAAAACCCCAGGCGTAAGCCCGTGGGAGATTCATCTCATTCCGTATAAGGCCGTATCATCATGGCAAGCATTCATCGTCGGAATATACCGGAGATGTGTGTCGCGCCGATCGTTCTGGGGCACGGCCGCCCCTTGTTTGCTGCTGAAAATACGACACGTACCCTCAAGCTACTTGAATCAAGGTCGCTTCAAAATGGCGGCGTTATTCTTCGGTATGAGGTAAATAATAGAAATTGAAGCATCAAGGGATCTGTTTGGTCATTTCAACTTCTGTTTTTTACATTCTTTAGCTTGTTTGCCTTATCCTGCAAGAGGTCGGCTATTTTTATGTTCCAGTCCATGATTGTTCGGAGCTCATTTTCCTCGTATCCGGAAAGAAGGAGAGGTATCTCGTTCGCGAAGAGATCGCGTGTCGGTTGTAAACGATTGAAATGCCCCTTTATGAGTTCGACGATGACCCTTCGTCGGTCTTTTGTGTCGGTTGTCCGTCGAACGATTCCTGCTTTCTCCATCCTATTTATGACGGCCGTAACGGCTCCGGTAGTGAGACCGGTGACTTCAGCTAGGTCTCCGGCGGTTGCGAAATTGTGCCTGCTCAAAAAATCGAGACAACGTATATCAGTGGGGTGTATGCCTGAGCTTTTGGCTATGGCATGTGCGAAGAGGGTTGCCGCGCGTATTTCTTTTCGGATCAATTCAGGAAGTTCCTTCATCGGGTATCCTTGACCATCTTTTTCCGGTTGTGATTTGATAGTTTTCATGATATCTTTATGATAAAGATAATTTTATGCTATGATAGCAATCGGTCGCGATCGTGTCCAGCTATATCATCATTGAATTCGAAAATTTACGCTATGAACGGGAAAATGCTTTTTGCAGGAACGATCATCGTCGCAGTTGGAGCGGCCGGGATATTTTTTCTCCGGGGAGATCGGATGCCGTACGATCTGGTGACGGCGAAGAAAGGATCCATCGTCCAGGAGGTTTCGGCAAGCGGATCAGTCGAGCCGACGACGCGGGTCGATTTGCAATTCAAAAATAGCGGTGAAATCGCAGAAATCCACGCGGAAGTCGGTTGGATCGTGAAGAGCGGAGACGTCCTTGCCAAGCAGAATACAAGCGTAATCATGAGCCAATTGAGACAGTCCGAAGCGGAGTTCTCCAATCAGGAATACAAACTCAGGACGGTTACGAAGGATGAAGCGAAAAAGACCGGCGAAGAAATGGACCTCATCAATGCGCAAAAGTCGATCGTCGAGAAGGCCTTGGCTGATGTGAAGGTACAGAGGGCGAAAATCATGGAGACCGTTCTTGTCTCTCCCATGGACGGAATGATAACTGCCGTGGGCGGCACAGTCGGTGAGATCGCAAAACCGGAGACGGTCGTCATATCGATCATGTCGGTCGATGCGCCACATATCGAGGTGAATGTTCCGGAGACCGCCATAGCGAAGCTAAGTATCGGGCAGAAGGCGCGGATCACACTCGATGCATTCGACGATGGTGTCGAGTGGATCGGCAGGGTGACGGAGATAGATCCAGCGGAAATCACGAAGGGTGGAGCGGTCTATTATCGGACGACGGTGTTGTTTGAAAAGGAGGATAGCCGCATCAGACCGGGAATGACCGCTAATGTCTGGATCGAGACGGATGTCGTAGAAAACGCTATTTCCATTCCTGCAAGCGCGGTGCAGAAGAAGGACGGAAAGAAGATCGTCCGCGTCCTGCAAGACGGGCGTGCCATGGAGAAAGAGGTGTCTGTTGGAGCGAAAAATGACAGCGGTATGATCGAGATTATTTCGGGAATCTCCGAGGGGGAACAGGTGATCCTCGGCGATAAGAAATAGATATGAGTGCGACTGATGTAAAAACGGCATTTTTTATCGCTTTCAAGACCATTACGAAGGGTCATAAATCCACGGTGGCGCTTGTGATTTTTCTGTTGTCGCTTGCGTTTTTCAATCTCATGTTCGTTTCCGGATTCCTCACCGGTTTTTCCGAGGGAATCATGCAGTCCATGATCAATACCTCGACGGCTCACATTATCGTTATGCCGCAGGAAGAGCCGACTCGCAAAGAATTCATATCGGAGGAGCGGAGCGTGCGGGCGCAGATCGGAACGATCCCCGGGGTCATTGCTGCTACGAGTCACTATCAGATGGGCGGATCGTTCGCCTATGACAAGGAAAAGGATGGGAAATTCGAATATGTTTCGGCACCGATCGTCGGTATCAACCAGGTGGAGGAAAAAATGGTTCTGTCGGTGCGCGAAAATATGGTATCGGGAGAATTTCCGGACGATCTCAAGGAGGATGAAATCGTATTGGGAGCAAATCTCGCGGGTGGATATGGCACCAAACAAACGGCAGATCTCGGGGGCGCTATCGTCGGTGACAAGGTGCGTGTGCTCTATTCGAACGGGGTCATGAGAGATTATGTGATACGGGGAGTATTCAAGATAACGATGGGGTCGATCGCTGGGACGGCCTTCGTTTCCTCCAAAGAGGCGGAGGCGGTGCTTTCGACATACGACAACGCATCGGAAATTCTGGTGCGAGTCGATACCTCGCGTGGAACGTTGGACGAATACATGGGTCGCATCGGGGAGATCGTCCCTTCACTGAGGCTTGAAAAATATACCGATCGCCTCGCTACCGTCGGGATACTTGTTGCCGCCTTCAATATCATCTCGCTTATCGTGACCGTCATCAGTGTCATTGTCGCGGCTGTCACGCTCTTTGTCATGATCTATGTGAACGCGGTGAGTAAACGCCGGCAGATCGGTATTCTGAAGGCGATCGGGATCAAGGAGAGTATCATAGAACTTTCCTATGTCATTCAATCGCTTTTTTACACCGCTTTCGGGATCATCATCGGTCTCGCTATCGTGTTTCTTGCGGTCGTTCCTCTTCTTGAAGTGCGACCGATTCCGATGCCATATGGCAACGCCATCCTTTTTTACACATCGTCCGGTATCACAGTGAACATCGTGAGTCTTATCGTCGCGGGCGTTCTCGCTGGATTCATTCCGGCTAAGATCGTCGCGAGGGAAAATGTTCTGAAGTCAATCTGGGGTTAAATGAAACGATATGATCTCCGTGCGCGATCTCAAGAAAACATATCCGGGATTCGTTCCGACTCATGCCCTTAAAGGGGTCTCCTTTGATATCGCCGAGGGGGAATTCATAGCTCTCATGGGAAGGAGTGGTTCCGGAAAATCGACGCTCCTGCACCAGCTTGGCTTGCTTGATATGCCGACGGCAGGAAGCGTCATCATCGACGGCAAGGACGTGCTTGCTCTTTCCGAGGCGGAGCGGACGAGGTTTCGGCTCCGGCATCTCGGGTATGTTTTCCAGGAATATGCACTCATCGCTGAGTTCACGGCACTTGAGAACGTCTTCTTTCCGGCTATGGCGCTTGGAAACGTGAAAGCCGAGGAGCGGGCTACGCATCTTCTCGACTTGGTCGGACTGAGTCACCGGTTGAGTCATTATCCAAGCGAGATGTCCGGCGGTGAACAACAGCGGGTGGCTATCGCTCGGTCGCTGATAAACAGTCCGAAGGTATTGTTCGCCGACGAACCGACGGCCAATCTCGACACCGTCTCGTCGGAAATTGTGTTCAAGCTTTTCCAGAAACTGAACAAGGAGTTGAAGCAGACGATCCTTGTGGTGACGCATGAACCGGAAGACAAGCAATATGTGAATCGGGTCATCTGGATGAAAGACGGTAGTATCGAAACGGAAGCGTGAAGAATTGATATCTGTTCTCAGTGCCGCTTGTTACTGTTCGACATGAGATTTGAGAGACTTGCTAAGTGGTTCTATGGATCCGGTTTTATCTTCCATCGTGATATTTTTTCTTGTCGTCAATCTGATGGCGTTTCTTATCATGTTCTGGGACAAGGTGCGGTCGCGGAAGGCGGGAGCGGAGCGGATTTCCGAGGCGACGATGTTTCTGCTTGCGGCGGCACTGGGAAGTGTCGGGACGTATGCGGGGATGTTCCTCTTCCGGCACAAGACGCGGAAGTGGCAGTTCATTGTCGGCATTCCGCTCCTTATGATCCAGAATGCCGCTCTCCTCTATCTGGTGTATACTTATCTTACCGGAGGGTCGTAAACCGTAGATCGGAGAATATGAACGTCGAACAATGGGGTGGTGACGGGATGAACGAGGCGGTGGAGCGGGCGACGGCACCTGTGCCGGAGCATGATTATTCCGGGAAATCGCTCCGGCTCGACGGTGAGGATATCGCCGAGACGATACTTCGGGAATTCAAAGCCGACCCGGAAGATCCGAGAACGGTGCAGGCGGCGATGCGCGCGGAGAAGGACACGATACGGAAAGCGCGGCTCTCGAATCTCTATCGGAAATGGCGGGAAGAGCGTGCGGAGGGATCGGCGGAAACGGAAAAGGATTCTCCGTTGCGTCCGGAATGACGGCGTTCTCGACGATGTGAATTTCGGAAGCGGTTACGTAACCGCTTCTTGTCATCTTATTATCGGTCAATGAGGCGTTTTGTCCGGGACTTCAACGAGCTATGACGACGCCGAAGACTCTTTTCGCGCCGGCTTTCTTGAGAATCTTTGCGCACTCTTCGAGGGTGGCACCGGTCGTGGCGACATCGTCGATGAGCCAGACAGTCGCGCCGCGGAGGGCGCTTCTCACGGAGCGGTCTTTCGTGAGCGAAAACGCGCCGCGGAGGTTCTCTTTCCGCTCCTTTGCGCCGTGACTCCTTGCTTGTGGGAGCGTGAATCGTGTGCGGAAGAGGATGTCCTCACGAACGGGGATACGCAGGTCGGGACTGAGGTGCTCCGAAAGGGAGAGCGCGATGAGCGATGACTGGTTGAATCCGCGGAACCGGAACCGCCACGGATGAAGCGGGACGGGGATGAGGAAGTCCGGAAGCGGGAGTTCGGATTGGGAAACGGCATCCGCCAGGAATCGACCGAGCGGATCCCCGAGTTCATCCACGAATTCGTATTTCAGTACGTGGACGGCGCTTTCGATCGCCTTGTCTTTGCGGAAGGAAGCGGCGGCGAAGAGTCCGTCGAGCGCGTGGTGTCGGGCGCACGAAAAGCAGGTCGCTCCGAGCGGCGTGGTGCTCCTGCAGAACGGGCAGTCATGCGTCCGTTTTCCCGGAATCGCGAGGAGACAGGATTCACACAGGAAATCGCCTTCGCGCCCGCAGCCGACGCAGGATTTCGGGAAGAGAAGGTCTACGATGAAGCCGCGGATCGCCGCCGTTACCGCGATCACTTTTTCTTTCGGGAAGATCGTTCCTTGCATACGATGGTGCCGTCCTTGACGGAAAGCATGATGTTCCGTTTCGGTGACGGCTTTCCTTTGAGAAGAGCGCTGGCTATCGCATGTTCGACGAGTTCGTCGATGTGTTTCCGGACGAGACGGGCGCCGTGTTCGGGTGCGAAACTTTTTTCGGCGATAAGACGCGGGACGGAGGCGGGAACGGACAAGATGACGCCCTTTTTCGTGAGTCGTGTCCTGAGCGCGGAAAGCTCGAGCCGCGCTATCTTTTCCACGGCGTCACGTCCGAGCGCGTTCATGACGACCGTGTGGTCGATGCGTGCGAGGAGTTCGGGTCGGAGGGTCTTCTTCAGCTCCGCGAGCACCTCGTTTCTCACGGACTCGGACCGGATGTCTGGTGCCCGGTCTTCTCCGCGGAAACCGATGCCCGCCTGTCGCGTGAAGGCTTCGGTGCCGATGTTTGAGGTGAGGACAATGAGCGCGTGTCGGAAACTGACGGATCGCCCTTCGGCGTCGGTGAGTCGTCCTTCATCGAGGATCTGGAGGAGGACGTTGAATACGTCCGGATGCGCCTTCTCGATCTCGTCGAAGAGGACGACTGCGTGCGGGGTCCGGCGGATGCGTTCGGTGAGCTTGCCGCCCTCGCCGTAGCCGACGTAGCCCGCCGGTGCGCCAATCATCTGCGCCACGCTGTGGCGTTCCATGAATTCGCTCATGTCGAGACGGATCAGATGTTCGCGTCCGCCGAAGAACGACTCGGCGACGGTCTTTGCGACGAGCGTTTTCCCGACCCCGGTCGGTCCGAGAAAAAGGAATGAGCCGATGGGGCGTTCGGGGTCGCGCGTGTCGGAGAGTGTCCGGGCGAGCGCGGATTCGATGCGGAGTGCGGCTTCTTCCTGATGGACGACGGTTTCCCGGAGCGCCTTTCCGACAGCTGCGAGAGTGTCTTGCGGTCGTTCCTGTTCCAGGCGGGAGAAGGGGATTCCGGTCATCGCGGCGACGGTCTCGAACAGATCCTGTTCGAGGAGCGTGGTTCGGGGAAGAGCTTTCCCTTCGATGTGCGCCCGTTTCGAAAGGAGGGCGATTTCCGCGCTGATCCGCTTCTCTTCCTCGAGCATGCCGGCTGCCTCATCGAAACGACCTTCGCTCATGAGAAACTCCTTTTCGGAGAGGATGTTTTTCCGGGCGCTTTCAAGCGCGGCGATGGTGCGGATTTCCGGAGCCACTCCGCGGCGATTCTTCGAGAGCGACGACGCTTCGTCGAGGATGTCGATCGCCTTGTCCGGGAGGAATCGGTCGTTCATGTGGCGGACGGAAAGGTCGACGGAAAGGTCGAGAAGCGACGTGCCGATGGAGACACCGTGGAATGCTTCGTATGAACCCCGGATGCGGCGGAGGAGTTTCTTCGTTTCTTCCGGTGACGGTTCGCGGACGAGCACGCTTTGGAACCGCCGGTCGAGCGCCGGATCCTTTTCGATGTGCCGCTTGTACTCCGAGAGGGTCGTGGCGCCGATGATGCGGATATCGCCACGAGCGAGCGCGGGCTTAAGGATGTTCGCCGCGTCGAGACCGCCCTGGGTGTTTCCGGCACCGACGATGGTGTGGAGTTCGTCGACGAAGAGGATGATGTCCCGGTTCTCGCTCGCTTCGCGGACGATTTCCTTGAGCCGGGATTCGAATTCTCCGCGGAAGCTCGTTCCGGCGACGAC
>CAYRYX010000031.1:0-11858 GCA_964428755.1 uncultured Bdellovibrionales bacterium
CCACGACCTCCTGGTTATGAGCCAGACGAGCTGCCAGACTGCTCTACCCCGCTATCATTCAATCACCAATGACCAAGCTCCAAGAAACAAATTTGGAAATTGGATTGTGATGATTGGTTATTGCCGCCTGTCGGCGGCTGTGTGGGTGATCCAAGATTCGAACTTGGGACCTCGACATTATCAGTGTCGCGCTCTAACCAACTGAGCTAATCACCCGTATTTTTTCCCTTCGCCAAGAATACGAAAAAAGAGCTCAGTACCGAGCAGAGGCATTCTACACCACTTCAAAAAAAAATTCAAGTGGAGCGTCGTTATTCGTATCGGAGCGCGTTCAGGGCCGAAATCCTGGTCGCGCGACGCGCCGGGTAGAGACCGGTGACGATGCCGACCACGATGGAAAAAACCAGGATGGCCGCGACGAACGGGGTCGGGATATAGGAGACGTCCAGGAAACCGAGCCCGCGATCCTGGACGAGCGCAAGCGCCGAGATACCGGCTCCGAGAAGTTTTCCGGCGCCCCACCCGACCAAAAGCCCCACGACCCCGCCGAAAAACGACATCACCATGGATTCCGTCAGGAAGAGTTCCTGCACTTCGGACGCCTTCATGCCCATCGCCTTCATGAGACCGACCTCGCGTGTCCGTTCAAGAAGCGACACGGTGAGCGTATTGAACATACCGAGCGCGGCGACCCCGAGCGCGGCCATACCGAGGAGAGCAAGAACGATACGCGCCGTCCCGAAGAACTGATTGATCTGCTCGACCGTGTCGGCGACGGAAGCCGTGGAATACCCCATGCCCTCGACGCGGCGGCGGACATCCTCAAGAACCTCCTGCGTCTTTACGGTCACCTTCGCCTGGGAATAATGTGCGATACCCAAAGAACGCATATCGACGAATGGGACATAGAAGACCGGTGTCTTATCGTCAGGGATGACTCCGACGATACGGTACTCGGCAGGAATCGACTCCACTTTCTGATTCTTCCCCTCCATGAGATTGCCGGTCATGACGAACGATGCGGCGAATGTCTGCCCGACCGCGACATCCTCGGAGATACCGAGGACGCGGATCATCGCGCGGTTCACGACCGCCTCACGGAGCGCGGCCTCGCCGAGCGCTATCTTCTCGGTCTTATCGGACTGGCTAGCCTCCTCACCGTCGAGTGCGAGCTCCACCCAGTCGTCGCCGGACGCTTTCACCTCTATCCCGTCATCGATGGCCGGAGCCGCGTCGGTCGGAGCGGCGGCATCCGTCTCCTCTCCAAGTACCCTTCCGTCGGCCTCGACCGGCCCGGAAACCACAAGCGTATCGCTGGCAAGAGCGAAAAATCCCCTCTTCGAGACCGACGAACCGGATTCGTCGAGCAGGAGCCGATACCCGTCTTCGCAGGTATCCTTGTTCTCACAGCCGGCATCCTTCCATATCGGGAGCTCGGCCTCCATCCATGTTCCGAGCTTCGTTCCATCCGGATCCTCCACGGATGCGCCGAACGGGCTGGAAGACCGGAACGCGGCCCCAAGAACGAGCGTCCCGGAAACCGGATTCCCGTCGATCTTCACGAATCCGACGATCGGAGCATCCGGATCCGGCTCCTCGCGGAGGCGCACCCAATCCCGCGACGTCGAAGACACGGCCGCCTCGCGGATCGCAGCTCCATACGCCCCACTATCATCATCCTCGTCATTCTCATCCTCGACACCGAGTACCGCCGATTCCTCCGGAGGAATGGAAACGGCGAGGTCGTTGCTCCGGAATATCTCCCCGCGCACCGGCTGGATAGCCGACTGTGTGAGATACTCGGAAGTCACCCCATAGACCGCCATGTCGGACACCGAATTCTGATAGCTTACCCGGCCGACCACGGCGACGAGCGGTGCGACGGATTCGACATCGGAAATATCCTTTATGGCCGACAGAGTCTTGTCGTCGATCCTGATCCGACCGCCGGTTTGCGGCGACACGTCCGCCTGCCGCATCTCGTCGAGACGGGCGACCTGCGAAATGACGAGGTTCTGAAGGCCGTAGCCGATGGACACGAGGAACACGATCGACCCGATACCGAGCGCCATACCGCCGACCGTGATCGCGGTCCTCGTCTTCTTCACTTTCATGTTCCGGAGCGCCACCTCGATGAGACTCACCTTGTCGATCGTCTCGCCCTGATTGGAATTGAATATCTTCGCCACACGGGAAAAGAACCGGGCGAACAGAATCTCCCGGGACTCGGGAGCGGCGTCCTTTTTGATCAGGCGCTTCACCCGGTACACGATCATGAACACGAAGCGGGCGATCACATACGAGAGAAGGAGCACGATGAAGACCGTGAGTCGCCAAAAGGTGTTCTTGAGAAAAGACGGGATACCGAATATCCAACCGGCGAGACGTCGAAGGAACGGCGGCTTCGGGAGTTCCGGCGGCGCGAGTGGATCCGGTACCACCGGTTCTCTTTTTTTCCAGAAAAGGAATCTCATATGGCGTTCGTTTCAGGAAAATCGGATTCGGGATTCGGGGTTCCGGCGATATCCTGCGGATTGATGCCGCGCTTCGAATGGAGACCGCGTTCAAGTTCCGCCTTCTCCGCACCGCGGAACATGCCGAGCACTTTCCCGTCACGCATCGAGAGCGCGGTCTTCGCGTACGAGAGGTATTCGAGGTCGTGCGTCACCATTATGATCGTCTTTCCGCTGTCGTTCAAGCTCCGAAGCAGCTTCAGCAGGTTTTCGCCGGCTTCATAGTCGAGGTTTCCGGTCGGTTCGTCCGCGATGATGACTTCCGGATCGGTGATGATCGCCCGCGCGATCGCGATACGTTGCTGCTGTCCCGATGAAAGATCCATCGGGTGATAATCGGCCCAGCCCCCGAGTCGGACGCTCTCAAGCGCCTCCTTCGCACGGTTGAGCGCACGTTCCTTTTCCCAGCCGAGAAGAAGCAGTGGGAACGCGATGTTCTCGATGACGGTGAGCGACTTCACCCAGTTGGACTGCTGATAGACCATGCCTATGTGATGTTTCCGGAACTCGGATCGATAATCCTCGAGTCTCCCCGGCGCATAGAGATCCTCTCCAAGAAAGGTCATCTGTCCGGTGGACGGTCCTTCGAGTCCGAGAATGATGTGAAGCAGGGTCGATTTCCCACACCCGGATGGACCGAAGACGATGAGAAAATCGGCACGCTCCACGTCGAACGTGATCTCCTTCAGCACCGGAATGACCTGCGGACCGACACGGAACGATTTGAAGACATCCTTGACCGTTATGATCGCTTCACCGCTCCGCACGTCGGAATACGCCACGTGTCCGCGCTCACCGGAGAGCGACGGCATGCTGATCCATTCCGATTGGTCGGACACCGCTTCCGACGGGACTGATTGTATTTCCGTTTCCGCCATACTGATGGTTACTGTCCGAATATCGATTTCAGGCTCCCGAAGACGATATCGAGCGCGTTTTCCGTCGCTTTCGGGGTTATGGAGACAATATCGATCGAGTTTCCAAGGTTCCCCGCCTTGTCCTTCGAGATGATACGGAGATGATACACCTTCGACGGCGACAACTTTGAAATGACGACGGTATGGTTCGTGACGAGATTTCCATCCTCCTGGGTCTTCTGCGCGTACGTCGTTCCCGTCCCCTCACCGAACTCCACCTGGCTCGTCGCCGGCTCGTCCGTATTCCAGGATACCACGAGCTGCGCCTCGGAGGTCTGACTGTCGGCACCGGAGGCCACGATCGCCCCCTCGACATTCGCATCCACCACCTGCGGTGCGCGCGTATCCGTCGCGGTCGTGAATTTCTGGGCATCCGAAACGGCTTCGTTCCCGATCTTGTCCCGACCCTTCACGATAAGCGTATAGGGTGTCTGGGGAACGAGCCCCTTTATGAGCGCGCGGTGTGCGCCCTTCACGAGCTTCACGTCCACCTCGTCGCGTCCGTCCGCCGGCTGGCCTTCCGGATAGTAGGTGACGATGGAGGAGGTTTCGGTGTTGGTTTCCCAAGTGACGAGCAGTACCGTCTGCGCGGTTCCACGCGCCTGCTGGATACGGACATTGTCGATCTTCGGTCGCGGCAGGGTCTCGAAGGTGAGCGTATTCCCCTCATATTCCTCGCCTTCGGTATCGACGGTGTTGATCTTGTAGAAGTATTTCGTCCCGTCGACGAGATCGTCGAGCGCGGTCGTATAGGTCGATTCCGCGGTCGAGACGGAGACCTCCTTCACGTTCCCGAAGGACGAGGAAAGTCCGTAATAGATCTTCACCTTCGACGCACCCTTGGTCGTGAATTCGAGGATCGCGCTGTTGAGCGAGACGCTCTTCGTCTTCGGATCCGTGATCGTCGGCGCCGGTTCGGTCTTGAAGGACTTCTCCGCGGAGATACCGGTATTCCCATCCTCGTCCGTCCACTTCGCCTTGAAGTGATAGGTCGTCCCCGGCGAGAGATTCGAGAGCTTGATCGTATGCTCCGTCAGAGGGTCGGAATTGCTCGGTTCCTCGTCGAAATAGCTTCCGGAGCTCTTGCCGTATTCCACCTTCGTGTCGGACGTACGATCGGTCGACCAGGATATGGTCGCGCTCTTCGTCGTGATGAGCGATACCGTCGGACCGGCGGTCAACTCGGCTGCCGTCGTGTATTTCCCCGTCGGATACAGAGACACTTCCGTGCTATACGCGCCACAGTTATGAACGTTGTCACAGGCACGCACCTTATAATAGTGCGTATCCTGAGTGAGTCCCGTATGGACAAAGGCGATACCGGACGTGGACGCCACCTTCTCATAGGTCGATCCGTCATCATCCGAATGATAGATCTCGTATTCATCGACGCCGGATCCCTCGTCCGTCGGCGCCTCCCATGAGAGCGCGATCTTCCAGGACTCGGTATTCTTCACCGACACGTCGGCGATATCCATATTGAGCGGGATGCCCGGCGCGGACGTGTTCGCCGTGAAGAAGACGCTCGCATAGTTCGCATAGCTGATCGACCCTCCGACATCGCTTCCTTCTTTCGCGACCACATAAAACGTATTGATGCCCGCCTGCGTCGCGAGCGCGCTCGGTCCGACCGATGTGACGCCTGCCGCGGTAAAGGTGCAGTTGTCCGCGGTCGGAATCGAGTTCACGGTGTAGCAATAGGTGAGCTCAGACGGATCACTCTCTGGGTTCGAGGAATAGGTCGCCGGCGGATCCCAGTCGAACGTGAACGAGTTCACGGTGTTCGTTCCGGGAGAGGCATTGAGCAGTTGCGGCGCGGAGGCGCCGGATCCGGCGAAGTAGAAGGACACGCGGATATCCGTCGCGCTCACGTTCCCCGCGTTGTCGATCGTCCGGAGCCAGAAATAGTTCTCGCCGGTCTGATATGCCGCATTGACGATATCGACCAGCTGGTCCGTGGTCGTCGCGGACCAATCGGCTGGGTTCGGGTCGGTCTGTCCGGGAACGGTTCCGACCTGATATTGGTATCCAGCGACTCCGGAGGCCGGATCGGATCCCGCCCCCCAGAGGAAGGTGAAGTCCGGGGATGATGAGTATACTGCCGGCGCCGCCGTCACGCCGGACGGATTGGACGGCTTTCCCGAGTCGAGCTTATAGATGAAGGCGGGATACGTCGTACTGATATTCTGCGCGTTATCCTTCGACTGGATCCGGAGATAATAGGTTTGTCCGCTCACAATCGCGTTTCCGCTCGTATCGGTCGATCCAAGATACGTGGCTCCGGTCTGATAGATGCCTGCCGTTTCCGGTACCGCCGTATTGTTTGTCCCGAAGTAGACGAAATATCCCGCGACACCGGACCCGCCGGTGTCCATCGCTCCGGACCATTCGAAGGAAGGTGCCGAGTGCTGATACCAGGTATTCGTCACGATCGGAGCTCCCGCGGCATGGTCGAGTGCGATGATGGCGTTCGGCGGAGTCGGATCATCCGTGTCCGCCGTCGATTGGAGCGTGACCGAGTTGAGTGTGACGAGTTGATTTCCGTTCCCGAAAAGTACCGCCTGCCAGAGGATGCCATCCTCCGTCACCGGAAAGGTGCCGATGTTCGTGTCGATGGTCGCCGCATCGCTCGCCTGCGAGGTTCCCGAAGAGACCGCCCACGCGGAGCCGTTCCAGTATTTCCACGTCGTCCCGCCATCGTCCGAGAGACGATACTCTATCTGCCCCCCGTTCAAGGATTCGTTCGCGATGAAATCGTCCCAATTCTTGATACCGGACGTCCGCACGGCAGCCGTCGGCTGAACCGTCTCACGTGAATTCGAATACGGCGTCGTCTGAAACGACCCCCGGACCGTCGAACTGATCCGGATCTCGTCGAGCATGCCGGAAAACGCCGCCTGAGCACCGCCGGCACGCTGCGAGCCGGCAAGGCTACCGATCACGAGCGGATGAGCCGTATCGGACATGAATCCGCTCGCCGACTGCGTCGACTCCAACGCTCCGTCCACATAGAACCGGAGGTTGCTCTCGTCATATGTGACCGCGATATGATGCCACCCCGTCCCCCAATTCGCGGTCGTCGATTCGACACGCGAGTTATTCCCGAATGCCCAGACCATCGCATCGGAGTTCGCGGTAAAACCGGTGCCCGCGTACAACTTCCCCTTGTAAGTCGAAAGTGCGTTCACCCGTTCCACGACATTCGACCAACCAGAGTTCGCACCGTCACCGCCGATGCGGGTCCAGGTGCTCGTATCGTATTTCCATACTTCGCCGTCACCGGCGACATTGTCGCCGAGCGCAACGATAAGATCGCCGTTATAGGACGCGATCGCCTTCACCCGCTCATAAAAACCATCGTTCCATGAACCGTTCAGTCCGTCACCGGCGATCGCCACACTGCCCCAACTCGTCCCATTCCATTTCCACAATTCCCCATCACTCGTACTCGCACCGAGGCCGGCATACAGTTCGCCCCGATACCATGAAAGCGCCGTCACCTCCTCGTACGTACTGTTCGCCCAGCTTGAATTCACCGTATCCCCGCCGAGCTTCGTCCACCCGGATGTCCGGGTACAGGTCGCCCCGGTATCACAGGTCCACACCTCCGCATCGCCGGCTGATGAACCGAGTCCCATATAGATATTCGTCCCGCGCGACGCCATGCTCCAGACCCCTTCGAACATGGTATTATTCCATGACTGCCCACCTGTTCCGGTCGCATCACCACCAAGAAATGTCCACCCGGTAGTCGTATTGCATGTCGACGACAAGTCGCATGTCCAAAGTTCGCCGTCACCGGCAGAACCCTGAAGACCGGCGTAGAGAACCGTTCCCACAACCATTATCGAAGGTACGGAACGTTTTGTTCCGTTCGCCCAGGACTGCCCACCGGAGCCCGTACCGCCGCCGCCGATTTTGGTCCACGTGGCACCATCCCAGTTCCACACCTGCGCTTCACCGACCGAGTTCCCGCCGAGGCCGACATACAGTTCGTCCCCGTATCCGGTCATGGACGTCACCGAACGGATCGTCGATGCAGTCATGGACGGATGCCCGTACGCCCAGGAGTTGTTCACGCCCTGCCCGCCGATCATCGACCAGTCTGTGCCGTCGAACTCCCAGATCTGCGCATTCCCATTCGACGTCACGGCCCCGGTATTGTACCCGGTTCCGGCATAGAGCTTCCCGCCGATGGTCGTGAGCGACTCGACGCTGTTCAGATTGAATGCGCCCCAGCTCTTGTTGAGATAGTTTCCGGCGATACGGGACCAGCCGGTCGTGGCACTGCAGGTTCCGGACACGTCACAGCTCCACATCTCGGCTCCCGACGTATTGACGCTCGAACTCGCACCGACGAATAGCCTATCTCCGATCTTCGAGAGACTTGAGGCGTAGAGAAACGAGGCGCCGGTCTGACTCCCCCATGACTGCGGCGGGTTCCCGTTCCCATCCCCGCCGATCTTCACCCATGCCGGGCTCGCGCCATTACAGCTCGTGCACTTCCACACCTCCGCGTCGCCGGCGGTATCGCCGAGACCGGCATACACGGTCGTTCCGTCGGCAAGAAGCGACCAGACCCGCTCATACGTCGTGTTCGCCCAACTCGAATTGACTGCGTCACCACCGACCCGCGTCCAGCCGGTAGTGGCATTGCAGGTGCCACTGAAATCACAGCGCCACACTTCCGCGTCACCGGCGCCGGAACCGAGACCGACGTATACCATGGATCCGGATGAGGTTATCGAACGAACCTCCTCATAGGTCGTACTCGCCCATCCGCCTGTCCCTGTGCCATCGCCACCCCGCTTCGACCAACCAGTCGTCACATTACATGTCCCGGCGAGATCGCAGCTCCACACCTCCGAATCGATATTCGTAAGACCGAGTCCGACAACAAGAAGCCCGGTGCTTGTGATATGAAGCGACGTCACGTCTTCATAGACGTTTGTCGCCCAGGACTGCCCACCCGATCCGGTTCCGTCACCGCCGACCTTGGACCAACTCGGACTCACTCCATCGCAATTCGAACATTTCCAAACCTCCGCGTCTCCAGCGGAGAGACCGAGACCCGCATACACGGTCGTCCCATCGGCAACCATGCTCGTCACCCGTTCATATGCGCCGGCGGTCGTCCAGGACGAATTCAATCCGTCGCCGCCGACCTGTGACCAGCTGGTTCCGTTCCAGCGCCATACCTCGGCCTTCCCGGCAGGATTACTCCCGAGACCGGCATAAAGATTCATCCCATCGGAAACGAGCGACGAAACATCATGATACTGCCCATCGGACCAGCTCGAATTCAGCCCATCACCACCGATCTTGCTCCACACCGGACTCGTCGCGCAGTCGATGCACTTCCACACCTCCGCATCACCGAGTGCTGTCCCGTTGAGCGCCGTACTTACGCTTCCGAGCGCGACATAGACATCACCTCCGACGACGACCTGCTGCCAGATGAAGTTCTTGCTGTTCTGATCCCAGCTTCGATTAATCTCCCGCCCGTTCGTACCAAGCAGGTCCGCACCGGCCACCTGAGACCAGGAATTCGATGTCGATGGTGCCATCTCGAAGACCGCCTTTCCGGTCTCATTATCAAAGTAAAGCTGATAGGAACCCTTGTCGACGACGCCCTGCCGGTTCCGACTCGTCGCGTCCGTGAATCCGGTATCGAATTTCACCCACGACTCAAAGGTCATGTCACCGGTGATCGACGTAGATGCAGCATCCGACGCGGTCACATACGTGGTCGTCCCGTTCATCGTCAGTCCGTTATTGAGACTTCCCGTCGCAAAAGTCCCGTTCGCGACCGTCGCGTGGTTCGCCGAGGAGGAGCTATCGTTCGCGGTTCCTCCGGAGGATTCGTCGAAGTGATAGAGAGCAGCAGTATCGACGTCTGATGCGTAATTCTTCACCGAAAGCCTCGCTTCGGTGTTCGTCGTGTCCACCGTCACCCCGCTCGAAACCGTATAATCACCGGCGGAAGAAAAGCTCCAGGCATCGGAAAGGTCCCAGGCAAAGATCTTCGGGATGGATCCGGAAAGAATGACATATGCCCCGAGTGCCGTTCCGAACGCGAGAAAAACCGCACCGAAGGCGTTGAATTGCCATTTGGCGACGGTCAACTTCTTCGTGACGGCCCTCCGGAAAATACTTCCCTGCTTCCGCATGATTTTTGTTTTCCAAAAGCAAATATCGGGAAACGGGTTCCCTCACATTCCTCATTGAAATATAACACAAAAAAAATAAAAAAACCACATGATAAAGTGCCTTTGTGCTATGATAAGGACAAACCGAACATCTATGAAGATCATCACATTCTTTTCAGTCGTCATTCTCGGGGCGCTCGCCGTCTGGGGGACACTCTCCGAATCAAGACGACTGGATACTGCGAGCGAGGGATTCAAGTCATGCTCCGAACAATATCCGTTCCTGAGTGATGAGCTCGACTGCGGGACGATCAACGAAAAAATAGAGCAAGTGAAAGGAATCGACGACGAAATCGAAGCCTACACCAACAAGGAGGAGACGGCGGGAAACGCCGAAGGCATTTCCGTTTTCTTCCGCGACCTCGATACGCGGCGATGGTTCGGCGTGAATGAAAACGCGAACTTCTACCCGGCAAGTCTCGCGAAGCTGCCGATCGCCATGATGACTTACAAGACCGCCGAGGTGAACAAACGGACCCTTGACCTCGAACTTCCCATAGGTGAAAAGGATCTCTCACTCAATGAGGGGCAGCGGTATACTCCGGAATCGGTACTCGAGAGTGGAAAATCATATTCCGTCCGGGAACTCGTAAAACGGATGCTTATCTACTCGGACAATGCTCCGGTCAACCCACTCCTCGACGCCTCGGCTAATCTTCGGGAGCCCATTTTCTCGGATCTCGGGGTCTATGCGATGCCAAGCGATAGCTCGCCCGGTCGGTGGAACATCACCTCCAAGAATTATTCAAATCTCTTCCGCATCCTCTACAACGCATCCTATCTCCGCCCGGAATACTCGGATGCCGTTCTTAAACAACTCTCCGAGTCCACCTTCAAAAATGCACTCGCTGCCGGTGTACCGGATGATATCCGCGTGGCACATAAGTTCGGAGAGGCATCCGCGAAAGACGAATCGACCGGAAAGACGTCCGTCATCCTGAACGACTGTGGCATCGTCTACAAAAAGAATGCCCCGTACATCCTCTGCATCATGACCCGCGGCGAAAAGTACGAAGAGCTGGAGCGGATCATCAAGGAGATTTCCGAAAAAGTCTACCGCTCCAATCTGGGAATATAGTACTGTTGCACTTCAGATCTACCCGAGAAACGCTTTGGCCGAAGGACAGATTTCGGCAAGCACACACTCCTCGCACCGGGGTTTCCGCGGGATGCAGACCGCGCGGCCGTGCGTGATGAAGAGCTCATTCACGGAAAGATAATCCCTCGGCATGAAGATCACGCCGAGTTCCTGCGACATCTTTTCCGCCGTGTTCGCATCCGTCAGTCCGAGCCGTGGCGCGACCCGGAAGACATGCGTATCCACCGCGAGCCCGACGTGTTTTCCGAACGCCTTCGAAAGTACGATATAGGCGGTCTTGTTCGAGACCCCGGGAAGCGACAGGAGTCCTTCGAGCGTATCCGGAACATTCCCGCCGAATTTCTCGGAAAGAATCTTCCCGAGACCTTTCAAATGTTTCGCTTTGTTCCGGTAAAAACCGGTCGAGAAGATTTCCCGTTCGAGCGTCGGGAGACTCGCTTTCGCATAGTCCTCCGCAGTCTTGTATTTCTGAAACAAGGTCTTCGTCACCTCATTCACCCGAACGTCTGTGCACTGCGCCGAAAGCACCGTACCGACGACCAACTCCAAAGGCGTTGACCATTCGACGAACGGTCCCGCCTCCGGATACGCCTTCCTAAGACGCTTCAGTATCTCACGCACGCGGTCTTTTTCGATCATATCGGTGCCGTAACGGATAGCACCGTAGTCTACACCGGAACCGGAAAAAAGTCCACCGGAAAGGGAAATACTACTTACCGATCGTCCGCAAGCGTTCTTCCGCCATCCCGCGGAAAAGCGAGACAAGCACGATCGTGGCACCAGCGATCAGCGCGAGCGCGAGCGTCGCATCTCCCATGATTTTCAGCATAGAAATCGTCCGATCGGACCAGCGGTCGATGATCCCGAGCTTCGAAAGGTATCCAGGAATATAGAAGAACCGGCTCACGAGCACTATGACCATGATAAGTCCCATGACGAACTTCACGACATGATCCTTCACATAGGTCGTCCCGATCGCTCCGAGCTGGATGCCGAAGAGCGACCCCGCCAGGATGATCATCGCGAGACGGATATCGACGACGCCTTCGAGCGCATAGAGGATCGTTCCGCCGAGACCC
This sequence comes from uncultured Bdellovibrionales bacterium, assembly GCA_964428755.1. GTDB lineage: Bacteria > Patescibacteriota > Minisyncoccia > Moranbacterales > UBA1568 > JAGOTT01. The sequence continues at coordinate 11,818 of CAYRYX010000031.1, forward strand.
ATCACGAACGCGATGACGAGTTCGGTCGCGGTCGCCGTAAG
>CAYRYX010000032.1:0-11432 GCA_964428755.1 uncultured Bdellovibrionales bacterium
AAGACAGGCGGACCGACGGTTGACGGGATCATGACGATGACCCCGTCGGTGATCGAGAAGCTGCTTGCCGTGACCGGACCGATCCCGATGCCGGAATACGGAGTGACGATCGATGCGGAGAATTTCATGACGGCGGTACAGGAGGAAGTCGAGGTGAAATATGACAGGGAGTTGAATCAACCGAAGAAGATCATCGCCGACCTCGCGCCGCTTCTTCTCGACCGGTTGTTCCAATCGAAAAGCCCGGCGGTCGCGCTCGCCGCCGCCGAAGCGCTCTCGAGGGGACTCGACGAACGGCATATCCTCCTGTATTCTCGGAATGTCGAAGCGCAGAAGCTGCTTGACGATGCGGGATGGTCCGGCCGGCTGTTGCCGACCGAGAAGGATTATCTTTCCGTGGTGCATACGAACCTCAACGGATACAAGACGGACGGCGTCATCAGGGAGGAGATCCGGCATCAGGCGAATATCCAGGCGGATGGCTCCGTGATCGATACGGTCCGGATCACCCGGAAACATGAAGGCGGGGAGACGCCGAACGAATGGTGGAACAAGGTGAACTCCGATTATCTGCGGGTGTATGTCCCGGAAGGTGCGGAGCTCCTCTCCGCGAAGGGGCATACCTACGAGTTTCCGGAGGATCCGCTCGATTACGATGCGCTCGGATTCCGCCGCGATCCGGATGTGGAGCGCGAGGAGCGTTTGACGACGATCCATGAAAGCGGAACGAGAGTGTCCCGGGAATCCGGAAAGACCGTGTTCGGAAACTGGGTGTACGTGAGCCCGGGGGAGAGCGTGGCAGTGGAATATTCATATCGGCTCCCGTTCTCCGTTTCGCCGACGGGAACGGAGCCCTCCTCGTATTCGGCTTTGTTCCAGAAACAGTCGGGGAGTTCCGGGAGCGTTCTTTCGCATACGCTCTCGTTTCCGGAGTCGTTCATCCCGGTATGGAATACGTCGGGGAGCGAGCTTGTCCGGAAGGATCTCCTTTCCCGCGCGGAGCTCTCGACCGATGCGTTCTTCGGCGCGGTATTCATGAAACGATAATAGGACCCGTCCTCGACCCATATGGATTTTTTCGGGAAAATATTTTCATCCGTCCGAGCCTTCGCGAGTATCCCGGCGAAGACGATTGGCGGTGCGGCTCTGGTCATCGCGGTCGCCGGTGTCGCGAGCCGGCTACTCGGGTTCCTCCGTGACCGACTACTCGCCTCGCAGTTCGGCGCAGGTGACGCGCTTGATGCGTACTATGCGGCATTCCGTATCCCGGACCTTCTCTATAATCTGCTCGTCATGGGAGCGCTTTCGGCGGCGTTCGTTCCGATTTTCACCGACTTCCTGTCGGAGAAAAAAGAGAAGAAGGCGTGGGAACTCGCATCCGCGATGCTGCAGTGGCTCACGATCCTGCTTGGCGCACTTTCGGTATTCGCGGCGATATCCGCCCCCGCACTCGTATCGCTCATTGCACCCGGGTTCTCCGAGGAGAAACGTGCGCTCACGGTCGAGCTCACCCGGATCATGCTTCTCTCGCCGATTTTTCTCGGGATGAGTGCGGTGTTCGGTGGCGTGCTTATCTCGTTCCGACGGTTCGTTGCGTACTCGCTCGCTCCGCTTTTCTACAATCTTGGCATCATCGGCGGTATCGTGTTCCTTGTCCCGATGACCGGCGTGTCCGGTCTCGCCTGGGGCGTTGTCGTCGGGGCGGTGCTTCATATGCTTGTCCAGATTCCGGCTATCCGGGATTCCGGGTTCCGTTCGGCGTTGTTCCGGATCGGTCTTCCGTTCGATGGTCCGGTCCGTCGTGTCGTGAAGCTTATGATTCCTCGATCCATCGGCATGGCGGCGAACCAGGTCGGGCTCCTGCTGACCACCGTGTTCGCCTCGTCGCTCGTCTCCGGGAGCCTCTCGGTCTTCACGCTCGCGTGGAATATCCAGAGCATCCCGCTCGGACTCTTCGCGGTCGCGTTCTCGCTCGCGGCGTTTCCGGCGCTTTCGCTCTCCGTATCGAAAAAGGACGACCGGGAATTCTTCCTCACGCTCTCGCGGACGGTTAAGCGCATTCTTTTCTTCGTCGTGCCGCTTTCGCTTTTCTTCATCATCTTCCGGGCGCAGTTCGTCCGGGTCATCCTGGGGTCGGGGCAATTCGACTGGGAAGACACCATAGCGACCTTCGGGGTGCTCGGGTGGCTCTCTGCATCGCTCTTCGCACAGGGTCTCATTCCGCTCTTCGCCCGCGGGTTCTATGCGAAGCAGGATACGAAAACACCGCTCTTCATCGCTCTCATCGCGGAAGGGGTTCATATCGCGCTCATCCCGCTCCTCCTGCCTCGGTTTGGCGTGGATGCGCTCGCGATCGCCTTCTCGGTCGGGAGTGTCGTGAACTTCTTATTGCTCTTCTTCTCGCTCCGGAAGGGGACTCTGGGCTGGAATGACCGCGAAATCCTTTCCGGAAGCGTACGAATATTCTCGGCGGCACTACTGGCGGGACTCGTCGCTCAGTTCTCGAAGTCAGCCTTCATTCTTGCTCCGTCGCCCCTGGATACGTTCGCGGAGGTCTTTCTCCAACTTCTCTTCGGGTTGTCGGTCGGGTTCGGTGCGTTCTTTCTCGCGAGCGCGTGGCTGCGGATCGAGGAGTACCACGCGATGAAACGCTGGATCTTCTGCAAGGTACTCCGTCTCCCTGAGGCCGCCTCGAGCGTCGAGGGGCATCCGGAGAAAGGGGAATGGTAGGGAATTGCAGATTGAAGATTGCGGAATGCAGATTGAAACGAAGGTGAGTTGCAAAAAAAGCAATCGTGGGATAATGAGTCACAGGAATGTCAAAATCCCAATGCCAAATGTCAAATCAAGTTCAAATGTCAGAATGACGAATTTGAAATTTTGGTTTGAATCATTGATTTGGCATTTGAAATTTGAGTTTTGACATTTTGCGTAAATCATAAACAGCGTAACAAAACATCTATGCAAACTATGCAGAACGTCAGTAGGAAGGTAACGTACTGGCTCAAGGTCGTCTCCTTGGGACTCATCCTCGGGCTCGGACTCCAGTTCGCCCAAGCCTGGGTCGCACCGACCGCCGCCCCTCCCGGCGGCAACGTCGCAGGACCGGTGACGCTGGGAATCGGCGCGCAGCACAAGGCCGGAAAGCTCGGAGTGAATTCGAATATCGCGCCAATAAATGCCCTGGAAGTAGGAGGTGGCGGAAACGCGCTCATAGGAGGAAAAGTCTATTCGGCGTCGACGGTTGCCACTGACCTCGGGAACATGCTTGCGACGAAGGATTATGTGGATGGGGTGGCCAGCGCAAGTGGAGGGGCGAATTGTGCTGGAGGAGTTATTCCGGGGCATCCTAACAGTCTCTCGTGCCCGGCTACGTCTCATGGGAAAATAACGAAGAGTTGCACTGGCACCGCAGGAGTGTATGCAACGGCACAATGCTGGAATGGCGTATTCATAGTATTTATGGAAGGGAGTGAGAGCGGGGGATAAGGACTGGTGGGAGCATGACGCATATGAAGGTCGAAAAAACGGAATCTGAAGCTTCCGTTTTTTTGTTTTTTGCGCTAGGCTTGTGAGAGTCTGGAAACCCCTATGAATCAGCAAAATATCCGAAATTTCTGTATCATCGCCCATATCGACCACGGGAAGAGCACCCTGGCCGATCGGTTGATCGAGCTTACGCACACGGTCGAGAACCGGAAGATGAAGGAACAGCTTCTCGACCAGATGGATCTCGAGCGCGAGCGTGGCATCACCATCAAGCTCCAACCCGTCAAGATGATGTATCATCTTGAAAATCAAAATGGAAATCTCAAAAATGAAAATAGCAATGAAAAAGTGAAAGATGATCCGCCGAAGGCGGATGCCGAAAGTTTGAATTTTGATATTTACACTTTGAATTTGATTGATACGCCCGGGCACGTGGACTTCCATTATGAGGTGTCGCGGTCTCTGGCGGCGGTCGAGGGGGCGATACTCCTCGTCGATGCGACCAAGGGCGTGCAGGCGCAGACGCTTGCCAATCTCTATCTTGCGATCGAGCAGGGACTCGCGATCATCCCGGTCGTGAACAAGATCGATCTTCCGAACGCCGAAGTCGAGAAGACGAAGAAGGAGATCGTCCACATCCTCGGCTGTGAGGAGGACGATATCCTCGAGGCGTCGGGCAAGACCGGTCTCGGGGTGCGGGAGGTGCTGAAGCGGGTCATCGAACGGGTCCCCGCGCCGAAAGGTGACTTGAGGCAGCCGCTCCGCGCGCTCATCTTCGATTCGGTCTACGACACCTACAAAGGAGTCGTCGCGTATGTGCGGGTCGTGGATGGCGCCGTTTCCCGGGACGTGTCGCTCCGGATGATTGGGACGGGGCAGGAGAGTCTGACGATCGAGGTCGGGACCTTCGCTCCGCAATTGTTTCCGGTGAAGGAACTTGTTGCGGGGGATATCGGCTACATCGCGACGGGGCTCAAGGACGTATCGCACTGCCGGGTCGGTGATACCATCACGCTTCGTCCGAAGGAGCGTGAGGAGATGACTGCGCAGCCGCTCCCCGGATACAAGGAAATCAAGCCGGTCGTCTACGCGAGCCTCTATCCGGTCGACGGTGGCGAATACGGGCTCATGCGTGACGCTCTCGAGAAACTGAAGCTCAACGATGCCGCGTTCACCTTCGAGCCGGAATCGAACCAGGCGCTCGGACGCGGGTTCCGGTGCGGGTTTCTCGGATTACTTCACATGGAAATCATTCAGGAGCGTCTGCGGCGGGAGTTCGACATGGATCCGACCATCACGACGCCTTCGGTCGTGTATGAACTCGAACTCCGCGGGAAATCCGATCGCGTTCCGATGTACTCGCCGGTGGATATGCCGGATCCGGCGGGTGTCGAGAGGATATATGAGCCGTATGTCGATCTGTCGATCGTTACGCCCGGGGAGTTTCTCGGCAATATCATGAATCTGTCGCAGTCGATACGCGCGGAGTATAAGAATACGGAATATCTGGATGCGGATCGCGTGCTGCTCTCCTTCGAGGCGCCTCTGATGGAAGTCATCGTCAATTTCCACGACGAGCTCAAGAGTGTCACGTCCGGATATGCGTCGATGAACTATGAACCGATCGGCTACCGCCCGAGCGATGTCGTGAAGCTGGATATCCTCGTCGCGGGCGACCGGGTGGATGCGTTCTCGCGCATGATACCGAAGGCGCGTAGCTACGACGAGGGGAAACGGACGGTCGAGAAGCTCAAGGAAGTCATTCCGCGGCAGAACTTCGCAGTGGCGATCCAGGCGGCGATCGGGAGCACGGTCATCGCTCGCGAGACGATCGCCGCGTTCCGCAAGGACGTGACCGGCAAGCTCTATGGCGGCGACTTCTCCCGCAAGAAGAAGCTCCTTGAGAAACAGAAGCGCGGCAAGAAGAAGATGGAGGCGCTTGGGCAGGGTCGGGTCTCCATCCCCTCCGACGCGTTTTTGGCGATTTTGAAAAAATAGCAGTCATTCGGACGGAATGAGCCGTGCTTTCCTTTAAAGAATGGGTAGCTATCCGACCGGAATGTATTTCCGGGACACGAGTTTTTCCTGCTGGAAAAATTCTCTGTTCGCGCCAGTCGCGCTTCACAAGCTCCCGGAAACACATATCCGTCCGAATAGCTCGATACATATGCCTATGAACCATATCCAATATTCGAAAAAGGATTTCGCGTGGGTCCGGTGGACGCCCTCGGATATCGCCAAGGCGGCAGAGGCCGTCATCAGGGAGAAGAAGCGCGCGTATGCGGCAGTGAAGAAGATTCCGAAAGCGGATCGGACGTTTGGAAATACCGTGTATGCGATCGAGTCATCCGATCATCGCCTGGCGGACGCGTTCAAGATAGCATTGTTTCTCTTCGTGAGTCCGAAAAAGGAGGTGCGCGAAGCGGCGCAAAAAGCGATAAACCGGATCGAGCGACAGTCCGTCGATCTCGAATACGATCCGGAATTGTACCGTGCGCTTCAGGAATACGCGGAACGCAACGAGCGACTTTTTGGTCCCGATCGGAAACTGTTCGAGGATATGATGCGGAGTTTCCGTCGCCGCGGATTCGGGCTTCCGGAAGCGAAGCGGGAGCAGCTCCAGCGGAATCTCAAAGAACTCTCGCGACTCAAGAACGCGTTCGAGAAAAACCTCAACGATTACGAGGATTCGATCGAGATCGGTGAAGACGAACTCGGCGGATTGCCGGAGCATTATGTGAAAAGTCTTCCGAAGAAGAACGGGAAATACGTCGTGACGCTCGACTACCCGTCGCTCGTCCCGTTCATGGAGAACGCCGAGAGTGAGACGAGGCGGCGTGAGCTTTCCGAGAAGAACTGGCGGAAAGGCGGGAAGAGGAATGTCGCATTGCTCGAAAAGATGATCCGACTCCGCGAGGAGAACGCGCGGCTTCTCGGCTATCCGACGCATGCGGATTTCCGGACGGAGGATCGCATGGCGAAAGATGCGGAGACAGTGTTTCGATTCCTCCGGAAAATCATGAAAGCGCTCTCGAAGCGGGCGAAAGAAGATGTAGGGGAACTGCTTTCGCTTCAGGCGGAACGCGATGGAAGAAGAGCGGAGCGTCTCGCATCACACGACGTGGCATATCTCTCTTCTCAGCTCAAGAAGATCCGCTACGAGGTCGACAACGAGCATGTCCGGGAATATTTCCCGCTCGAACACGTGAAAGGCGAACTCTTCGCGCTCTTCGGGGAACTCCTGGGCGTTTCCTACGAACGCGTGTCGTGGCCGCTCTGGCACAAGGACGCGGAGCTCTACCTTGTCCGTGACGGGAAGACGGGCGAGGTGATCGCATATTTCGCGTTCGATCTCTATCCACGGAAAGGGAAGTACGGTCATGCGTGCATGGCAAACGTGATTTCCGGGCATGAGACAGCATCGGGAAGCGGGACCTTTGTCACCCCGTTCGCGACCCTTATCACGAATTTTCCGAAACCGACAGGTAGCCGACCGTCGCTTCTCTCGCACGACGAAGTTGAGACGTTTTTGCACGAGTTCGGACATCTCATGCATGAGACGCTGACCGAATCGCGGCATCTGTCGCAGGCGGGCGCTTCGGTCGCGTGGGATTTCGTCGAGGCGATGTCGCAGATGTGCGAATTCTTCGCATGGGACGAGCGGGTGCTCCGAAAGATCTCGAAACACCATAAGACCGGGAAGCCGCTTCCGTCGGCGCTCATCCGGAAGATGCGCGAGTCAAAGAGGCATCTCCTCGCCTATGATACGCAGCGGCAGGCGACACAGGCGCTCTATGACATGATGGTGCATACCGGAAATCTCCGAGGGTCGCTTCCGGGATATTTCCGTACGCTTTCCGAGGTACATCTCGGCGTGAGGATTCCGGAGACATCTCTCTACCCAGCGGGGTTCGGGCACCTTGCGGGCGGATACGATGCCGGATACTACGGATACCTGTGGTCACGGGTCTATGCGGCGGATTTTTTCACGAAGTTCCGCGAAGCAGGCGTCATATCGCCGTCCGTCGGTATGCGATACCGGCAGGAAGTGCTTGCGAAAGGATCGAGTGAGCCGGAGACGAAGATCGCGAAGGCGTTCCTCGGGCGCAAACTTTCGGACAAAGCTTTTCTTGAAGATATCGGAGCCAGCTGACCGAAGCCTCCGCACTGGATCTTTCCTTTCCGGGGTTTCCAATCCGCGACTGGCGGATTTATAAGGGATTTCTTACCAAAGAAATCCCGACCCCGGGAAGGGAAGTCCGGGGTGGAGGCGAGTGAGGGTGAAGAGTGCTTCATTATAGAATCGGTTTTCTTTGATTCTTTCCATTTTTTGGGGTATCATGGAGATATAATCAGTCAGAAGTGTCCCGTGCCGATGGAGGCGGTTTTGGGAACTGAAAAACATATGGCGATGCAATTCACCGATGCGAACTTCGATGAGGAGGTGCTCAAAAGCGACAAGCCGGTGTTGGTCGATTTCTGGGCGCCGTGGTGCGGGCCGTGCCAGATGATGGGACCGGTCATCGACGCGCTTGCGACCGAGATGACGGCCGTGAAGATCGGTAAGCTCAACGTCGACGAGAATCCGGAAAAGGCGAGTCAGTTTGGTATCATGTCCATCCCGTCGCTCAAGGCGTTCAAGGGAGGTAAGGTCGTGAAGGAATGGATGGGCGTGCAGTCGAAGGACAAACTCAAGGAGGAACTTTCCAGCTTGTAATATCCCGGGGAGGGAAAACGGATATGAAAATATATCGCGAACGAATCGAGTTCGAAACCAAGACGCAGATCGAATTCGTCGATATCACCGATCGGATGGAGGAAATCCTGGAGCGGTCGGGAATCCGCGAGGGACAGGCGATCGTTTTCGTCCCCCATACGACCATGGGAGTGGCGATCAATCATAACGAGCCGATGCTCCTCCAGGACTTCATGCGCGTCCTCTACAAGGCGGTTCCGGTGGATGACCAGTATTCGCACGATCTCTTCGAGCTGTCCCGGAACGCGAAGTCCGACGGGCGTTCGAACGGACACGCGCACTGCAAGCAGATCTTGCTCGGCTCGAGCGAGACGGTGCTCGTCGAGCGCGGAAAACTCGTCCTGACGGAGCTCCAGAGCGTGTTCGCGGTCGAATTCGACGGATCCCGGAAGCGCGACGTCATCGTCCAGGTCATGGGAGAGTGATATGAGTCGACTTCTCAATACGCTCATCGCGCAGGGGTACCTCAAATCCGATCTCGCGATCGAGGCTTTCAATACGATCCGTCGGGAGGATTTCGTCCCGGCCGAGTTCGAACAGCAGGCGGAGACGAATATACCTCTTCCGATCGGATACGGGCAGACGATTTCCCAGCCGCTCACCGTCGCGGTGATGTTCGAGCTTCTTGACGTCACTCCAGGCCTTTCGGTGCTTGATGTCGGTTCCGGCTCCGGCTGGTCGTCGGCTCTCCTTGCGCACATCGTCGGAGAGGAGGGGAAGGTGACGGCGGTCGAACGCATCCCCGAACTCTACGATTTCGGGAAGAAGAATATCGACAAATTCGGATATGTCGGCATGGGACGGGTGAAATGCGTGCTCGGCGATGGGAGCGAGGGGTATCCCGACGGCGCGCCGTACGATCGAATCCTGGTGTCGGCATCCGCGGAAGAGATCCCGAAGGCGCTCAAGGAACAGCTTAAGATCGGCGGAAAGATGGTCATTCCGATCTATAACGCGCTCGCCTATGTCGAGAAGCGCGGGGAGGACGATTTCTATGTAGAGCGGTTTCCGGGGTTCCTCTTCGTGCCGCTCATCGAGAGGTCGACGGATTTCTGAATCGGAAAAGTGATATGGCGGAAGAGCCGGAGCGGAATCGTGGCGGAACGGGCGGGAAGCTGCTGCGATTTTTCTTTTTTTCGGTCGGCATCATCATGGCGGTCCTGGTCGTCGTGTTTCTTGTCGTTCGGTCCGACTCGCGGCGTGCGGGCGGTAGCGCGCAGGAAGATATTCGGTTTACGTTCGAGAAGAATGAGTCGGTGTCTTCCCTTGCCAACCGCCTTGAGGATTCCGGTCTGATAAGGTCGGAATACGCTTTTCTTTATTTTCTCTTCAGCGAGGATGCCTGGAAGGGGCTGCAGGCCGGCGATTATCTTTTGAACGGAAAAATGACTATCCCGGAGATCGTCGGAAAACTCTCGCGCGGAGAGACGGTGCAGAAGGGCGTGAAGATAACCTTCCCGGAAGGCTGGACGGCCAAGGAGATGGCGGCGCGGCTTTCGGAGAACGGTCTCCCGGGGGAGGAATTCCTCGCGCTTTCCATGGAGCCGAAATCCGAATGGCGAACCGAATATCCGTTCCTGGCGGATATTCCTGATGATGGCTCGCTCGAAGGATTTCTCTTTCCTGATACCTATTTTTTCAGTCGGGAGTTCGGCGCGGAGGCGATCGTCGGGAAGATGCTTACGAATTTCGGGAACAAATCGCCGATTCGATTCGATCCTGAGCCCGAGTCGAGGATAGAAACGACGGGGATGGATTCTTATAGGAGACTCATCCTCGCGAGCGTCGTTGAGGCGGAAGTGAAGACGGAGAGCGATCGGAAGATGGTCGCGGATCTCTTCCTTCGGAGAATCGAAGCGGGGATGCCGCTCCAGAGCGACGCGACCGTCCGGTACGTGCTCGGCGTGACGAAGGTACAGCATTCGCTCGATGATATCGCTATCGATTCCCCATATAATACGTACAAATACAAAGGCCTGCCACCAGGACCTATCGGGAATCCGGGGCTCGTGTCGATGCGCGCGGCGGTGTCTCCCTCGGTGAATCCGTACTGGTATTTCCTGAACAATCCGGAAACCGGCGAGACCGTCTTTTCGGTGACGTTCGAGGAGCATGTCGCGAACAAGTCGAAGCATGGACTTTAGAAGTCCATAAAGTCTATCAAGTTCATAATGTCGTAAAGTTCCACGGAGAAACGATATCCGGATGGAAAAAAGTAAGTGAGTATGACTGTTTCACCGAGGAAAGCCGTCGAACTGACACTGCTGTTTCTTGCGGCCGGGTTTTCCTCGCTCGGATTCGCTTCCGTCGCGGTTTCCGTCTCGGCGGAGGATGGGCGATGGGGCGTATCCCTGCTGTGGTTCTCGTTGCTCGCGGTCTGTTTTCTGTCGGCCGGAACGTTGTATCGGGAACGCCTCATGCGCGTCGCCTTCGTCGTGCTTTCGGTCGTGCCGAGCATCCTGTTCGCTCCGACGCTCGCGCACCTCTTTCTGCTCGTACTTTCGTCGCTGCTCCTGCTTGCCGGATTCCGGAAGATCGATCAGGATCTCCGATCGAGGCTCGCGCTTTCGTTCCGGAAGAGCATGGGTACGGGCGTGTTCCTGTTCGCCTTTCCGGTGTCGTTTCTCATCGCGAGCCAGTACTACGCGGAGATACGATCGGATTCCTGGCAGGATCTCGTCCCGCGGTTCTCGCTCGCCGAGGGTGGAGGGGATCTCGTGCTGCGTGCCGCCGGGAGCGTCTCTCCGGAAATCGGAAAGATCCGGGATGAACGGATGACGGTCGATTCATTTCTCTCCACTGCGCGCGGGACAAGCGGACATTCAGGAGACGGCGTGGATGCGTTCATGGACGATATGGTCGCATCGCTTTCACTTGAGGCGGGGAGGATGGAACTCGGAAAACTTGTTGGGCGCGAACTTTCGGGCGATGAGCGTATGGCCGACGTACTCTCGGAAGCTCTGCGGAACAAGACGATCGCCTTTCTTTCCGGTGCGAAGGCGGAGCGGAATCTGCCGAACGGCGCACTGCCTTTTTTCCTCGCGCTCCTCCTCTTCATCACGATTCTTTCGCTGGCGTCACTCCTCCGGGGCATCTGGGTCCTGCTCGCGTCCTGGCTCATCCGGTTCCTTATCCGTTCCGGCGTACTTTCCATCGAAAAGATCCCCGCGGAGCAGGAGGTGTTAAG
>CAYRYX010000033.1:0-11424 GCA_964428755.1 uncultured Bdellovibrionales bacterium
CTCTCGAAAGAGATCGTGAAGGGGATGAATTTCGATAAGGGATTCATCTCGCCCTATATGATGACCGATGCGGAATCGCAGGCGGCCGAGGTGAACGAGCCGTATATCCTCATCACGGACAAGAAGATTTCCGCGATCAACGATATCGTTCCGATCCTCAACGCCCTGGCGCAGGCCGGGAAGAAGGACGTGGTCATCATCGCCGAGGACGTGGACGGGGAGGCGCTCGCGACGCTCGTCGTGAATCGGATCCGCGGCGTGCTCAACGTGCTCGCGGTGAAGGCGCCGGAGTTCGGCGAGAACCGGAAGTCCATGCTCCGCGATATCGCCATCCTGACCGGCGGGACGGTCATCTCCGAGGAGACGGGAATGAAGCTCGATGCGACGACGATCGATCAACTCGGTCGCGCGTCGAAGGTGATTTCGACCAAGGATGATACTACGATCGTTTCGGGGAAGGGGAAGAAGAAGGATATCGATGGTCGCGTCGCCGAGATCAAGGCACAGATCGAGAAGACTGACAGCGAATACGATAAGGAGAAGCTCAAGAAACGGATGGCGAAGCTCCAGGGCGGGGTCGCGGTGATCCGCGTCGGGGCGCCCACCGAGACCGAGCTTACCTACATGAAGCACAAGATGGAGGATGCTGTGAACGCCACGAAGGCGGCTATCGAGGAGGGAATCGTCGCGGGAGGCGGCACCGCGCTCGCGAAGGCGGCAGCGATCGTTTCGGCCGCCCACGCCAAGAAGGAATACGAGAGCCACGAGTACAAGGCGGGCTATGAGACGCTTCTCCGGGCACTTTCCGATCCGCTCCGACAGATCGCGGCGAACGCCGGCGAACAGGATCCGGCGGTCGTGCTTGCCAAGGTCATCGAATCGAAGGGCGCGAACTTCGGGTACAACGCGGCCGATGATACCTATGAGGAGGACATGGTGAAGGCGGGGATCATCGATCCTCTGAAGGTGACCCGCACCGCGCTGCAGAACGCGGTGTCGGTGGCGGCGCTTCTCCTCACGACCGAGGCGGCCATCGTCGACCTTCCGGAAGAGAAGAAAGAACATTCCCACGGCGGTGGACAGGACTTCGGCGGGATGATGTAGTCGTTTGTCATCCCGAGCGTAGTCGAAGGATCTCAATGGCAATCCAGAAAAAGAACCGTCCTTTGCGGGGACGGTTCTTTCGTTTGCCCGGCTGTTTTTTTTCGGAAAAGATGGTATCATTTCATCAGGAATATCATAAACAGAAAAACTATGTTCGTAGAGACACCATCGAAGAACGAGCGGCTTCTCAAATACGCGCTCGTCGCTCTCGGCGCGACTCTTGTGGCAGCGATGCTCGCCGCGCTCTTCTTCTTCGGCATCGGAACAGACCAGCAGAAGGAACCAACGAAACAGGAAGCCTCCCTCACTCCCGAAGCCGAGCTGAAGCTCCAGGAAGAGACAACTCGGCTCATCAAGGAGGGGGATCTTGAGAGATGCGACCGGATCAGTGACGTCGTATACCGGAGCGCATGCGTGGAAAATATCGCCTCGGACAAGGCGAACGAGACCCAGGATATCTCCTATTGCCGATATATCGAGGGGAAATTCATAACAAAGGAATCCTGCGAACGGCAGATCCTTATCCGTAAATCGATAGAAAATGAGGACGGAAATGTCTGCGGTGAGACTGAAAGTGCGACCGTGAAAAAGGATTGCGAAGACGCGTATTTTCTCGAATTTGCAAACAGGAAGAATGATCCGTCTTTTTGCAATCGGAATGGGGATCAGGAGGGATCCGACCGGTGCTGGAACCGGTATCAACTCGGTCGGGCGGTCGCTTCCGGCAGGATGATTTCCGACTGCGCGATTTTCCGCGGATCCGATGTGCAGGACGACTGTTCCGCTCTCGTTTCGGCAGAAACGGATACCGACCCGATGAAGTTTAAACAGGCCTGTGGGGAACAGAAAACCGGGACTTTCTCGATTATATGCGCGGTGGATCCGGGCTCTCCGATGGGAGGAGTGTCGCCGGACACGGCGTCTCGGCAGTAATTCCAAGATTTATATGATGATTATGAAAAAGAATCTTTTCCCAGCATTACTTCTCATGTCGTTTCTCGTGATCCCATCTTCGGTAGGCGCGGCCGAGGGGGATATGGTCACATATCCCGGAGCGGGAGATTGGCCATATGATATCGCTTTCGACGGAACCAACATGTGGACGGCGAATACCGTCGGCAGGAGCGTGACCAGAGTCTCTCCCGCGGGTGTTATGACCACGTATTCCGTTGGGGCGGGCATTCCCACCGGAATCGCTTTCGACGGAACCAGTATGTGGGCAGCGAACAGCACTGGTGAGAATTCCGTGAAAAAGATTTCTTCTGTCGGCACCATGACCACGTACGGGGGGATGACGACTGCGCCATGGGGTATCGCTTTCGATGGCACCAACATGTGGACGACGCATTATTGGGACAATGTCTTGACCAAGGTTTCTCCAACTGGCGTGAAGACCGTATATCCCGGGCCGCTCGCTATGCGCTATTCGGGCATCGCTTTCGATGGCACCAACATGTGGGTGACGAGTTCCTGGGGAAACAGCGTGACCAAAGTCTCTCCTACGGGCGCCATGACCGAATATTCGGGAGTGTCCAGTCCTGGACGCATCGCTTTCGATGGCACCAACATGTGGACGGCGAATTACATGAATGACAGCGTGACCAAAGTCTCTCCTACGGGCGCCATGACAACGTATGCAGTCTCTTCTCCACTAGGAATCGCTTTCGATGGTACCGATATGTGGGTGACGAATTATGATGATAACAGCGTGACGAAGATCTCCCCGATCGGTGTGATGACCACGTACGCGGGAACAGGACTCAGACCGGTAGGAATCGCTTTCGATGGCACCAGCATGTGGACGGCAAATTCCGGAGATGATAGCGTCACCAAAATTAGTACCGATGTCGTCCTTCTTGCCTCTACCCTCGAGATCTGCATCGACGACGGAACAGGAGTTTTCATCCCGATCGCAAGCGGAGGCGGCGGGACCTTCACGCTCCAGCAGATGGAAATCGGGAACACGAAGACGCTTAGGGCGTTCTATGACAACGACGGGAATCTCTGCGCCGGATCGGATGTCACTACTACAGGCGCGACGTGGAACGCAGCTCTGAATAACCCGAACGATGCGGTGGACGTCGTTTCCGGAACCGTCACGGCGATCGCGAACGGAGCTGAAAGCTTCACCGTATCCTTGAGCGGGCAGACAATCACCGGAACCGTGACGGTCGCACCTATTGCTCCGCCGTGTTCCAGCTGTGCTGACGAGGATGAACAGCATTGTCCGACCGAAGCCTGGGTGAGCGGGTGTGGAACGAACTGTGGTCCTGGCAATCCGGTTCTCGGCACCCGTTCCTGTGACCTTAACTGGAAGGAAGTGCGGCCTGGGCAATAAGTTCATCAAGCTGAAAGTTCGTAAAGTTATAAAGTGAAAGAACCGTCGGGAGACGGTTCTTTTTTTGCTCGCGCGATTCTTTATGTAGGTCGCCATTCGATATTCTTCGTTCTCCTGTGGTATAATGGCAACATTACGATGAAGGGAAAGTCGAGGGTCAAAACAAATACAACGGAAACATTATGCGCATCACCGACGACCAGCTGAAGCTCTTCCTGCTCGACTCGAACCTCGTCCCGAAGGACAAGCTTGATGCGGTCGTTACGGATGCGGCGAAACAGCA
The DNA here is from genome assembly GCA_964428755.1 of uncultured Bdellovibrionales bacterium. Lineage (GTDB taxonomy): Bacteria > Patescibacteriota > Minisyncoccia > Moranbacterales > UBA1568 > JAGOTT01. The sequence continues at coordinate 3,726 of CAYRYX010000033.1, forward strand.
GAAGAAGCTCGGCGAGATGCTGCTCGAGGCCAAGCTCATCGATGAGGCGGGGCTCCAGAAAGTCTATGCCTATGTGCTCGGGATCCCGTTCGTCGATCTGACGAAAGAGACGATCCCGCTCGAGACGCTCCAGATCGTCCCCGAGCCGATCGCGCGGAAATACAACATCGTTTCCTTCGAGAAGCAGGGGACGAACCTCAAGGTGGCGATGCTCAATCCGGAGGATCTCCAGACGATCGACTTCATCAAGAAAAAGAGCGGACTCAAGATCGTTCCCTGCCTCACTACCAAGGAGAGCATTCAGGCGACTCTCAAACACTACGAGAAGAGCCTGAAAGCCGAGTTCGGCGACATGCTCGAGATTACCGCCGAGGAACCGAAGGACGGCGAGGACGGGAATCTCGAGAAGATGGCGTCCGATCTGCCGGTCGTGCGTATCGTGGATACGCTCCTCAAGCACGCGATACTCCAGTCCGCGTCCGATATCCATATCGAACCGAGCGACAAGGAGGTCCTGGTCCGGTATCGGATCGACGGCGTGCTCCACGACGCGATGACCCTGCCAAAGGACGCGGCTCAGGGTATCGTCGCGCGCATCAAGGTGCTTTCCAATCTCAAGCTCGACGAGCACCGGCAGCCGCAGGACGGCCGGTTCAAGATCGAGAAGGACGACTACAAGATCTCCTTCCGCGTATCCATGCTTCCGGTCTTCGATGGGGAGAAGATCGTCATGCGTCTCCTTGACGAATCGGCGAAGGGGCTCACGCTCGAGAAGATGGGACTCGTCGGCGAATCGCTCGAAGTCGTCCATCGCGAGATCAAGAAGCCGAACGGGATCATCCTCGTGACGGGACCGACCGGAAGCGGAAAGACGACGACCCTCTATACCGTGATGGATATCCTGAACACGCCGGAGGTGAACATCTCGACCGTCGAAGATCCGGTCGAATACCGGATGCCGCGCGTGAACCAGACCCAGATCAATCCCAAGGTCGGCATGACCTTCGCAGCCGCACTCCGATCGCTCCTGCGGCAGGACCCGGACATCCTCATGGTCGGCGAGATCCGCGACGAGGAGACGCTTGAGATCGCGCTCCATGCGGCCATGACCGGACACCTCGTGCTCTCCACCATCCATACGAACAGTGCCGCCGCAACCCTGCCGCGCATGCTCGACATGGGGGCGGAGCCGTTCCTTATCGCGTCGACGGTGAACGTCATCATCGCGCAGCGTCTCGGGCGCAAGCTGTGTCAGGAATGCAGGAAGCCGTACAAGCTTGACGCGAGCGAGGTGACGGCGCTCGACAAGAGCGTCGATACGGAGGATATCTTTGCGTATCTCAAGTCGCAGGCGTCCCTGAAGGAGATACTGGGATCAGCGAAATCGCTCGCCGACCTCACGTTCTACAAGCCGGGCGGGTGCGACCAGTGCGGAAACGAGGGGTATCGCGGGCGTGTCGGCGTGTACGAGGTGCTCGGAATGGAAGCGAATATCCGCAAACTCGTGACGGAATCCGCGACTTCGGAGGTCATCGAGGAGACAGCGAAGAAGAACGGCATGTCGACGATGTCGCAGGACGGGTTCCTCAAGGCGGCGCAGGGAATCACGACCATCGAGGAGGTTCTCCGCGTGACGAAAGAATAGGAATCGGTCAGCGGTCAACGAAAAACGGTAGACAAAAAACCCGGCACCATGTCGGGTTTTATTATGGAATCCTGTCATTGCAAGTGAAGCATGGCAATCCAGGGGTCTTTCAAGGAGATGGTATTATTCCGTCAATCGGACGAGTACCGCGTCTTTGTTTATGGACACGGCGACAGCGTTCCCGTCGCGCGAGAGAGAGCAAGCGGAGGCGTCCTCGAATGATTCGTGGAACCGTTGCGTGACGATGTGACCGTCGGACGCATAGACGATCACCCGCTTCGCGCTCCGGTCGACGACCGCGAACCGGTCCGGCGTTTCTTCGCTCGCGCAGAGCGCGGTGACCGAAAGCGGTGTCGCGGGGGGCTCGAAGGTGAAACCGAGAGCAGCCTTCCCGCGGAAAAACGCCTGAACCACGGATGCGGTCGCGGCATAGATATTCTCGCTCACGCCGATCGTCCCGGTTCCCGTGTCCATCGGTTCCCGTGTCCAGAGAAGTCCGTCGCCGAAGCCGCCTTCGGCCCGGGGGAAACGATATACCTGTCCGGTGCCTTCTTCGAGGACGTAGAGGTAGGTGAGGAACGTGCCGATGCCGGCGGGTCGGAATCCGGAAGGAAGCCGGAGCGTGTTCTCGACGAAGGATCGGTTCGAAGGGGCGAAGGCGAAAAGCCGGCCGTCTTCCGTCATGAGAAAGACGAGTCCGAGGTCGTCCATGCCGGTCGCGTACCGGATCGTCCCTCCTTGCGGTATCGGGATCGAGGTGCTGCTTCCGGTGTCATATATGCTCTCTCCGGTCACGAGGTAGAGTGAGTCCTTCATGAAGACGGGGGCGACGATGTCTTCGGATATCGATACGAGCGTTTCAGGCGTAGCGAGTCCGGCGTTTCGCTCGTTTTCCGGTGGGAATACCGGTATCGGAGTCTCGGTGACGATGACCGGAACGGGGGGAGCCTCGTCCTTCATGAGCGCGTTCCACGCGAAGACACCGCCGAGCGTGATCGCGAATGCCGCGGAGGATGCGGCGATGAGCTGGTGTTTCGGAGAAAGCGCGAGGAAGCTCCTCTTCAGGAAGGCGAAGGCGTTTCCGGCTTCCTTTGCGGATATCCGCGCAGCGGCGCCGAAGACGCGCGCGACGTCTTTCGACAGAGGAGCGACCGTGTGGAGGATGAACCCGGACAGCAGCAGGCGCATGCGGTCGATCGGGATATCCGGGACATGTATTTTCGGCATCCGTATCTCCGGAAATTTCCGTTCCGGCTCCCGGAGCGGCATCTCTTCGCGCTCCTCACGGATTTCCGGCTTCGGTTCCGCCATGACGGGCGGTTTTCCGACCGCGTTCCGTTTCGGGATGATCGATCCGATGGATCGTCGCGCCCGGAGGAGTGACGACGTGACGCTTCCGGAAACGGCCACCGAAACCGCTTCCTTTCTCTGGCGTATGCCTTCTCCCGCGCGTCGGCCCAGGTTCCGGAAGAACGACATGACATCCTCGATGATCCAGCGGAGTTTCGTGATGACCGGGTGTTCCTCGCGATTTTCCGGTTCCTCTCCGCGGACGTAGATATCGCCGAAGCGCGTCCGTGATTCGATATCTTCCGGTGTCGGAACGATGACTGACGGTTCCTCTCTGAAGATTTCCGCCCGTTCCTCTGCCGCCTTCTTGAAAGTCTCCGCGCTGAAGACATTCCGTATCTTTTCCGGTTTTTTCTTCGGTTCCCGTGTCGTTTTTTCCGTGGCCGCCGGTTCTTCCACGTTTTCCTCGGCGGAGAGCACGATCACGGCTCCCTGTCTCAGCTCGTTCGTCATGGCGGTCTCGAGGAAGCGGGAAAATTTCCGCTCCGGGACGAGTCGCCGCGCGCTCCGTTCCAGTTCCGCGTCGGAGAAGAGGTCGAATATCTCCGGGGAGGCGAGCAGAAGACAATCGCCCGGACTGAGCCGACCGCTCGATATCTCGACGAACGTCTTGAGGGGATGCATCGCCGCCTCTTCGGATGCGAGTCCTTCGCCGATATCCTGGAGGTCATCTCCTCGGAAGAGGAGGATGCGTCCGGATCCGGTGACGGAAAAATGGATACTGTGTTTCTCGATCGCGGCTACCGAACCATGGAGATTTCCGATCCAGCCGGTCTGGCCGTTCTTCACGAGCTCCGCGAGCGCGAGGTTCATCCGGTGGAGCGCCGCCTCGAAGCTCTCGATGACGCCGCGCCTCGGGTTCGCGAAATACTCCTTCCGGACGGCCGAAACGAGTACGTTCACCACGAATCCGGACGATTCCGAATGGTCGGAAACCGAAAATACCCCGACGAGCGTACCGAGGCTTTCTTGTGTGATGTTTTCCGGTGCCGCGACGAACGACCTGATGTATGGCTCGGAAGACCGGTTTTTGGCGACAAAAATCTCGTCCGTCTTTACCAGGATGGTGCGGATCGGCTCGAGCTTCTCGTTTTTCCGTGTCGGCATAAGATTTTCTCCATTATACCACAATCGAGGCGTTCTTCATCTTTGACTTTTTCCTTCCGCTTGGGTACAGTGGACGGAGAGGAGGGGGTCATTCCTGATTGTCCGATGTTATGTCATTCGCCTTGTTCGAGTCGTTGTTCGGGTCGAAGGTCCGTGCCCGCCTCATCCGCTTCTTCATCCTGAACCCGGACGCGGAGTATCCCGCTTCGGAGATCGCCGCAAAGACGCAGTTGTCACGGACGGAAGTGTCCCGTGAACTTCTCCGCATGAAGAAGATGGGATTCATCCGCGAATCCTCGAGGAAGCGCGTGAAAGGATACCAGATGCACGCCGGATTCCCGTTTTTCCCGGAGCTCAAGAGTCTCGTCTCGAAGTCGAACGTGAACGTGCCGCACCAGATGTTCTCGCGTCTCCGCACCGCGGGCGAAGTGAAGATCATCCTTATCGGCGGCATATTTCTCAACCATCAGAAGGGGAAGGCGGACATGATACTCGTCATGAACAACGTCCATCGGCTCAAGCTCAAGGCGGCAGTCGAGAAGCTCGAGGCCGAGGTCGGCCGGGATATCCGGTTCGTGCTCATGGATATGGAGGAACTCCACTACCGTCTCAACATGCTCGACCGGTTCCTTATCGAGTTCCTCGAGGGGCCGTATCAGGACATCGTGAACCGCGTGCCGGAGCTCAAGCGGTTCATCGCCGGACTTAAGAAGTGAAAATGTAAATTTCAAAATAAAAAAAGATCAGGCGTCCGCCGAAGGTGGACATGGTCGTTTTTATTCCTGATGTTTCCGTTTTGAATTCCATATGTCATCGTCCATCCCGTTTCTCTTTCTTGTGGCCGCCGCTCTTTTCGTGGCGGCATATTTTTTCCTGAAGGACAGCCGCCGCCGTGCGGATGAGGACCGCCGGTTCCTGCTCGAGCGCATGGAGCATCTCGACGGCCGGATGAACCACGATCTTCACGAATTCTCATCCTCGCTCGTGGGTCAGATCGGGAATCTCAACGCCGCGCTCGACCGGCGGCTCGGCGACAGCACGAAGCGCCTCGACGAGCGCCTCGACGGTGCGGCGCGGAGTTTCGCCGACGTGCAGCGCGCACTCGCGGAGGTGCGCGAGTCGAACCGGCAGATCTTCGAGGTCGGCAAGGAAGTCGCGTCGCTCCAGGAGATCCTCAAGGCGCCGAAGCTCCGCGGCGGCTTCGGTGAGCTCATGCTGCAGGACCTCCTCTCGCAGATGCTTCCTGCCGAGCACTTCGAGCTCCAGCACATGTTCAAGAGCGGTGAGGCGGTGGACGCGCTCATCAAGCTCAAGGGCGGGAATATCAGCGTCGATTCCAAATTCCCGCTCGAAAACTTCCGTCGCGTCGTCGAGTCGAAGAGCGAGGAGGAGCGTAAGCCCGCCCGCAGGCAGTTCTTCGTCGACGTGAAGAAGCATGCCGACGCGATCGCCACGAAATACATCCTTCCGGAGGAGGGGACGCTCGGGTTCGCGCTCATGTACATCCCGGCGGAGAACGTCTACTACGAGATCATCATAAAGGATGAGGACGGCGTCGGTCTTGCGGAATATCTCTACAAGCGCAAGGTCATACCGGTCTCCCCGAACTCGTTCTATTCGTATCTCCAGACGATCGCGATCGGGCTTTCCGGCATGCAGATCGAGAAACGCGCCAAGGAGATCTTCGGACAGCTCGAGCGGCTCGGTATCGAGCACGGGAAATTCCTCCGCGAGTTCGAGCTGCTCGGAAGCCATCTCGGGAACGCGCAGAAGAAGTTCGACGACGCGGAGAAGCGACTCGGCAAGGTCGGCGAGCAGCTCGAACGCGTCCGGACGAGTTCGAGTATCGAAGGAGCCTCGGAAGCGCCGGCGCTGCCTTCGGTCGATGAAACATGACCCCTATGGATATCCTCGTTTCCTTTTTCGGAAGAGTGAAGGCCTTTCTGCCCAAGAGGCGGCCGTGGGATGCGGATGACGGGTATCCGTTTCTCGGGAATCCGCTTGTCCGTATCGTCGTCTCGGTTTCGGCGGTCGCGATACTTCTTTCGGCCGTCGCCGCATACTTCTTCATCGTCCGGAACGGAAGCGATACCATCGTGCTTCACTACAATTCGTATTTCGGCGTCGATATCGTGGGAGCCCCCGCGCAGTCGTTTTTCCTTCCGGCGGTGGCCACCGTATTCCTGCTCGCGAACACGGTTCTCGCGGCCCGGTTCTACGCCGGTCGCGAGCGCATCGCCGCACATATGCTGCTGTTCGCGGCGCTCTTCGTCTCGGTCTCGTCCGGCATCGCGGTGGCCACGCTCTCATTCATCAATACCTGAGTATGGATCGAAAGGAAGATATCCCCGTCGCGGAACCGTTCCCGTTTCCGGATCCCAAGACGACCGAAAGACGCTCCCGGCTCATCCAGCGGACACTCGAGATGATCCCGGGAATCCTTACCTGGACGACGATCATCGGCATGTTCGTGGCGTCCTGGCTCGTGCCGGTGTGGGCGTCGGTGTTCGTCATCGTATTCGACATCTATTGGATATACCTCACGGTATACGTCGCGTTCTTCTCGGCGCTCTCCTACGGGGATATCCGTCGCGGACGGAAGACGAACTGGTGGGAGCGCGTCGTCCGTGTCCGCGATTTCGACCGGTATCGCGGTGAGATCCTCGATCGCGCGGAGTATATCCGTCGTGTCATCCGTGAGGAGCGGCTCACGTTCGGGCAGCGGCGCGTACTCCGTCGCGAGGCGCGTGAATTGCGCTCGTATGCAAGGGAGCTCGGGGCGCTCGAACCGATCAAGGATCGGATCCTCGACTATCGCGACATCGTTCACGTCGTGCTCCTGCCGACGGCGAACGAGGGGCCGGAAATCATCGAACCCGCGATCCAGTCCATCGCCGAATCGAGTTTCCCGAAATCGCAGATCATCATCCTGCTTGCGACCGAGGAACGCGAACCGGAAGCGGCGCGCCTTCCGAAAGTGAAGTATCTGCAGGAAAAATTTCAGGGAGTGTTCCGTGACTTCATCGTGACGACTCACGAAGTGGCGGCGGGCGAGATGAAATGCAAGGCGTCGAACGCGGGGTATGCGGCGCGGAAGCTCATGACCTATCTCGACGAGAGGAACATCGATTACAAGAACGTCATCTTCTCGAACTTCGACTGCGATTCCGTCGTACATCCGGAGTATTTCTCCGCGCTCACCTATTTCTACATTACCGACCCGAAGCGTCTGCAGCGCGCGTATCAGCCGATCCCGATGTATCACAACAATCTCTGGGATACGAACGCGTTCGTCCGGGTCATGGTGACGGGGTCGTCGTTCTGGCACATGTACCAGAGCACCCGCAAGGACATGGTCACGTTCTCGTCGCACTCCGAGCCGTTCGACACGCTCGTCAAGGTCGGTTTCTGGCCGGTCAACATGATCAGCGAGGATTCCGTCATCTATTGGAAAGCGCTCTCCTATTTCCATGGGGATTACCGTGTCCAGCCGATTCCGCTCCCGATCTCGCTCGACGCGGTACTCGCCGAGACGTACTGGAAGACCCTCAAGAACGAGTACAAGCAGAAGCGCCGTTGGGCGTACGGGATCGAGAA
>CAYRYX010000034.1:0-11319 GCA_964428755.1 uncultured Bdellovibrionales bacterium
CTTCAGTCTAGCAAAGCAGCAGAAAATTGAAAGGGAGAATTATTCAACAAAGCCTATAAAAACCTAAAATTTTAAATATAAAAACGTATGTTCGTAGATCGACCTATCGGAGATTCGCTCAAGCGGAAACAGCTGAAGTGGCTGCTTGCGACATTTACTGCCGTCATGGTCGTGCTGGTGCTCGTGTACGTATTCACGCAGAACCGTGCGATGGATGCGGATACACCGGTTCTGGTAAAGACAGGCGGGGAAGCGGGTGCTGTTTCGACGAAGCCGACGGAGGCGGATATCCAGAAACAGCTCGAGATACTTGCCAAGGAAGACGCCGAGAATCCGGCCCCGAAGCCGACCGAAGCGGATATCCAAAAACAACTCGAAGCGCTTGCTGTCGAGGATGCCAAGAATCCTGCTCCGAAACCGACCCAGGAAGAGATAGCGAAGCAGCTCGAGATGCTTTCGAAACAATAAAACTATGAAAACAAAAGCGTTCAGGAAGTTTTTCGGGACACTTGCGGTGCTTGCGCTTGCGCTTGGTGCCGGTATAGCGATCCGTTCCGTTTCCGCGGGAACGGAGACCGGTTCCGGTTGGCTTTGGGGTGGAGGTGTGACGACCAATCCGGTCGGGTATGACGGTGCCGGCTGGGCAAGTATGAACGATACGAATGCGGGAAGCGGCGGTGGAACGTATGGCGTGAACATACCTGCATCAGGAGATCTTTCCGGTTATGCCTGGAACGAACATTACGGTTGGATCAGTTTCAATGGCGTCGACCTTGCTGGGTGCGCTCCGGCGCTTTCCCAAGCGACACGAACCGGGAGCAATATCACCGGAGGAGCACGAATCCTCTCCATCCGAGATGCCGGCGCGAATGCCGGCGGATTCGACGGATGCATCAGTCTCTCCGGAACGGCGACGAATGGGAGTCCGTACGGGGTAGCGGTAAGCGGCACGACGCTCGGCGGGTACGCGTGGTCGTCTGATCTCGGCTGGATCGATATGAGCAGGGCATCTGTAGGGGCGTCTCCGACATTGAAACTTTGTTATGACTCTTGTGCCACGGGACCGGCTGTCGGGGCGAATGTAGGATTTGCGTACAATGAGTCGCATGATATCGTTGCCTGTTATAATACGGCCTCCGCTTGTGATGCTCCGGATAATTCCGGAAACGTCACCACGAATCTGTTGACTTCTTGGAGTGAGTCCGGAGCCAATGTTGTTACTTCCTCTGTTGTGAATGTTGGTGGTGTCGGTGACACGAAGCGATGGACGTCCGGATCGACGTCTGGAACGGAAATCATAAACGTCATTTACAATGGCGGGTCACCGATCAGTTTCGATGCGGGTGTGAGTTGTAGTCCGTCACCGAACTGTGATGCTGCGCGTGCAGGCGTGTGTATCGGGCAAACCGTTTCGGCGGGAGTGACTAGTACAAATGCTTGCGGAACAATTTCGTGCGCCGGAGAGCAGGGTACCCGGTACTGCGACATGAACTGGAAGGAAGTGGCGCCGGGGCAATAAGTTGAAGGTCCGTAAAGTTCATAAGGTTTGTAAAGTCATAAAGAGAGCCTCTTATTTTAGGGGCTTTCTTTACTTTATGGACTTGAAATATTCGAGAAACTCTTTCGGGCTTTATGAACTTGAAAAACTTGATAAACTGGCAGGTGGACTTTATGAACTATCCATTCTGTAGTACAATGGAAACAGCAATAAGTGATCGGATTTTTCTATGGCAGAGAACGGAACATACCTCTCGGTCGTCATCCCGTCGTACAAGGAAGGGGAGCGTATCGGGCGGAACCTGCTCGAGATCGACAAATATCTGAAAGGCAAGAATTTCCCGTACGAGATCCTCGTGGTGGTGGACGGGTCGCCCGACAACACCGCGGAAGTGGCTCGGAACTATGCGCTTTCCATACCGAATCTCCGCGTGATTGAAAACAAGGAAAACCATGGGAAAGGGTATGTCGTGCGCCAGGGATTGCTTGAGTCGAAAGGGGAATACCGTATCTTTCTCGATGCGGACGGATCGACATCCATCACGCACTGGGACTCGTTCGAACCGGAATTCCGGAATGGGGCGGACGTCGTCATCGGATCGCGGGATCTGCCGGAATCGTATATCCAGGTCCATCAGCCGAGACATCGTGAAATCATGGGGGATATGGGGAACTGGCTCATTCGCATCACGCTCGGACTTTGGCGTTTTCCCGACACCCAGTGCGGTTTCAAGGCGCTTTCTGCCGAAGCGGCGGAAGCGGTCGCTTCCCGGATGGTTGTCGATCGGTTCGGGTTCGATTTCGAGCTCATCACGCTTGCGGAAAGACTGGGATTCACGGTTCGGCAGCTTCCGGTCCGCTGGATGAACGAGGAGGGATCGACGGTCGGACTGACCGGGAAAAACGGATTCACGCAGGTATTGATCGATCTCTGGAAGACGCGTGTCAGGCTTTGGTTTGGAACGTATAAGCTGAGAGAAGGGCGAAAACGATCGCTGAAAGGATGATGTGATAGGAAATGAAAAACAGATAAAAAAAACGTGTGAAAATAGAAATCGAACAGACAAAAAAGATCGCCGCACCGTCCGAGTCGGAATTGCGACAGGATATCGTGACCGGGGACTGGGTCGTCATCGCTACCGGACGCGCGAAGCGCCCGGAAGATTTCTTGTCGACGTCACGGGCGGAGGACGATCCTTCCGTGCAGGATCCTTTTCTTGATCTTCAGGCGAGCGGCCAGGAGGAGCCGGTGCTGCTCTATACGAAGCTGGACGGGGATTGGAGTTTGGCGGTCATCCCGAACAAGTTCCCGGCGTTCACCCGTGGGCGTGCGCCGCGTGACCTTTCCGAAGGACCGTACTTCGCGATGTCCGGAGTCGGATATCATGAAGTCATCATCACGCGCGATCCTGAGAAATCCATCGCGGAACTCGAGCTTTGGCAGGTGGCGGAAGTGGTGGACGCATATCATGATCGGTATCTGTCGCTCATGAGCAAAAAGAGCGTGAATGCGATCCAGATTTTCCACAATCACGGCAGGGAAGCCGGCGCCTCGATAGCGCATCCTCATTCCCAGCTCATGGCGATTCCGGTCGTTTCCCCGTATCTCGAACTCGAACTTCGCGGCGCCGAACTCTATCATCGGAACAATCGTGAGAACGCCTATCAGGCGATCGTCGATCACGAATCGAAAAAAAAGGACCGGGTCGTGTTCGAGAACGAACACTTCCTCGTCTTTTGTCCGTTCGCTTCGCGCGCGGCGTTCGAGATGTGGATCCTTCCGAAATCGGATAACCCGTATTTCGAGCGGATTACCGATGATGAGAAGCTTGCGCTTGCGGAAGCATTGCAGAAGGGTCTCTTCGGCATCTGGAAAGGACTCGGCAATCCGGCATACAATTTCTATCTCCATACCGCTCCCTGCGACGGGAAGGATTATCCACATTATCGGTGGCATTTCGAGATTCTTCCGAGAACGAGTATCTGGGGCGGTTTCGAGCTCGCGAACGGCATCGAGGTTTCGACGATACAGCCGGAGAAAGCGGCGGAATTCCTAAGGTCCCAATTGTCATGAAAAAAAAGTATCTCATCGGCAATCTCAAGATGAACCTCTCCTCGAAAGCAGAGGCGGACCAGTATCTGTCCGTGATGAAGCGGGAGACGGCGGGAAGGCATTTCGAACATGTCGAGATCGTCGTTGCGCCGCCCTATATCCATCTCGACCGGTTCCATCGCGAGATACCGAAGGGCGTCGCACTCGGGGCACAGGATGTCTTCTGGGAGAAGGAGGGGTCCTATACCGGAGAGATTTCCCCGGCCATGCTGAAGGATGTCGGTGTGGAGTATATAATCGTCGGACACAGTGAGCGTCGGATGTACGGAAGGGAAACGGACGAGGATGTCGCGAAAAAGCTTCGTGCGGCGCTTCGGTCGAATCTCCGGCCGGTACTCTGTGTCGGGGAGACGACGGAGGAGCGGGCGTCGGAAAAGATGGCCGAGGTGCTCGAGGCGGAGCTTCTGGAGCCGTTCCGAGACCTTTCGCCGCTTCAGGCGGAGAAGATCATCGTCGCGTACGAACCACGATGGGCGATCGGCACCGACAAGACGCCGACTTCCGGGGAGATCCTGCAGGCGAGAGTGATCATTTATCGGACGATCGCCGCTTCGTGCGGGGCGGCTATCGCGGATCGCATCCCGATCATTTATGGCGGTTCGGTGAAGACCGCGCTGCTCGAGGAGGTATGCTTCGATTCCAGGATGGACGGAGTGCTCGTCGGACGGGAAAGTCTGTTCCCGTACGAGGTCGTGAAGATGGCGGAGCGTCTCGAGTCGCATGAGAAGGAATCGCTTTTCGTCGAGAAAGAGAAGGCTGACAGGAAATAGTCCGACATTAAGATGAATTCGTATGATCGTGAGCACGAAAGTCCTCCTCGAGGAGGCGAAGAAAGGCGGGTATGCGGTGGGTGCGTTCAATACCGTCAACCTCGAGACGACGAAAGCCATCCTCGAGGCGGCCGGGGAACTGTCGTCGCCGGTGGTCGTCCAGATGACCGAAAAGACCTTGGATTACGCCGGTGGCCGGATCATGTTCCAGCTCGTCAGGGATATGGCGGAGTTCTATTTCCCGAAACTGCCGGTCGCCATACATCTCGATCACGGGAAGAGTTTCGAGATCGTCGAACGTGCGATCGAGCTCGGGTTCCCGTCGGTCATGTATGACGGTTCCCGAAAGACGTACAATGACAACCTTCGGACGACGAAAAAAGTCGTGGAGCTCGCGAAGACGAAGGGGGTCTCCGTCCAGGGAGAACTCGGGAATGTTCCCTATCTTTCGGAGGTGCGCGGCGATATCGATTGGGACGAATATATGACGGATCCGGAACAAGCGGTGCGGTTCGTCGAGGAGACCGGTATCGATACGCTCGCGGTCGCGATCGGAAACGCGCATGGATTCACGAAGGAGCGTGAGGAGCCGGACTATGATCGGCTCGCGAAGATAGCGGGTCTCGTTTCCATCCCGCTCGTGCTTCATGGCGCATCCGACTGGGAGGACGGCCGCGCGAAGAAGGTGATAGAACTTGGGATATCCTGTTTCAATGTCGACACGGCGACGAAGCTCGCGTTCATCGGGACGCTGTCCCGGCTGCTCGAGGAGGGGGAAAAGACCGATATCCGGGATGTGCTCGGCGAGGCGCGCGAAGCGGTGAAGGAGTCCGTCATGCGGAAGATCCGCCTCCTCGGAAGCGAGGGAAAAGCGTAGAAATTGCAAAACTGAAAAATCAAAATGCAAAAATATGGATAAGAAAAAAATCGCGATAAACGGGTTCGGGCGGATCGGGCGGGCGGCGTTCAAGATCGCGCTTCAGAGCAAGAATCTCGAGGTGGTCGCCATCAACGATCTCGGTGATGCGCTGACGCTCGCGCATCTCCTGAAATACGATACCGCCTACGGCGTATACAAAAAAAAGGTGTCCGCCGAAGATGGGAAGATTTCCGTTGACGGGAAGGATTACCCGGTGCTGTGTGAGAAGGATCCGGCTGGACTCCCGTGGAAGGATCTCGGAGTGGATGTGGTGCTCGAATGTACGGGACGGTTCGTGGACGGGGATTCCGCCGGGGCGCATATCACGGCCGGCGCGAAGAAGGTCGTGCTCTCGGCGCCGCCGAAGGGGGAGGGCGAAATTCCGAGTTATCTCATCGGTGTGAACGACGACGCCTATGCGGGGGAGGCGGTCATCTCGAATGCGTCGTGCACGACGAACTGCATCGGGCCGGTCGCGAAGGTCATGGAGGAGGCGTTCGGTATCGAGAAGGCGATGATGACGACGATCCATTCCTACACCGCGGACCAGAATATCCAGGACGGCCCGCACAAGGATCTGAGGCGCGCGCGTGCAGCGGCGCAGAATATCGTCCCGACGACGACCGGGGCGGCGGTTTCCGTGGCGCGTATCATGCCCTCGATTCAGGGGAAATTCGATGGACTTTCGGTTCGTGTGCCTGCCCTCGTCGTTTCGCTTACCGATTTCACATTCCTTGTGAAGAAAAAGACGACCGCGGAAGAGGTGAATGCCGCACTCGAAGCGGCAAGCCGTGATAGCCGCTACAAGGGCGTGCTCACGGTGACGCATGAGCCGCTCGTCTCTTCGGATTTCATCGGAAACCCGGCGTCGTCCATCGTCGACCTTCCGCTGACGAAAGTCGTGGATGGCGACCTCGTGAAGGTGATGGCGTGGTATGACAACGAGTGGGGATACTCCAACCGGCTCGTGGAGCTCGCGGAACGGATCTGAAAAAAATGGAAAGTGTAAACTTCAAAATGAAAAATGATCGAGTCCCGCGATGCGGGATACCGGAATTTTTATTTTTGACTTTTGCATTTTGATTTTCCTATGTACGACATTCTCATCAGGAACGGGACGGTGATCGATGGCTCGGGGAGTCCCATGTTTCGCGCGGATGTCGCCGTGAAGGAGGAAGGGATCGCCGCGGTCGGGGACCTCCGGAATGAGACGGCCGAGCGGATCATCGATGCTGACGGGTGCTATGTCGCCCCCGGATTCATCGATGTCAACAACCATTCCGATACGTACTGGGAACTGTTTCGGAACCCGGGACTTCACGGAATGCTCCTGCAGGGGGTGACGACTATCGTCGGCGGGAACTCGGGAGCGTCGCTCGCGCCTTTGACCGAGCCGGAAATCATCCGCGCGATCCAGAAGTGGACGGATGTCGAAAAGATCAACTTCAACTGGCTTTCCATGGAAGAGTTCCTCCGGGAGGTGGAGGGGCGCCGGCTCGCGGTCAATTTCGCGACGCTCGCCGGACATGGGACGATACGTCGCGGCGTGCTCAAGAACCCGACCCGGAAAACCGAGTCGGAGGATCTCGGTGCGATGCGGAAGCTTCTCAAGACGGCGCTCAAGGAGGGTGCGATCGGATTTTCGACGGGACTCAAGTATACCCATGCGCGTCTCGCGGAGAAGGCGGAGATCGTCGATCTGCTCTCGCTCGTTTCGGACGAGGGCGGCGTCTACGCGACGTATGTCCGCGACGAGGGCGAGCATCTCCTCCGCTCGGTTGAGGAGGCGATCATGACGGCCCAGGAAGCCGGTTCGCCGCTTCACATCTCGCACCTGAAGGCGGTCGGGAAACAGAACTGGCATCTCTTCGAAGAGGCGCTCTCCGCGATCAAGAACGCGAGTCTCAATGGTCTCGATGTCAGCTTCGACGTGTATCCGTACACGACGAGCGGGTCAGTTCTCTATACGTTCCTTCCGGAATGGGTGACCGAGAGTGGACGCGCGACGATGCTTCATCGTCTCCGTGATTTCAAGGTGCGTGCGGCGGTCGTCCGCGATATGCGCGAGAGCGGATATGACTATTCGCAGATGAAGATATCCGCTTCGACGCTCAACAGGATGATGTCCCGGAAATCCATCGATGAGATCGCCAGAGCGCAGGGACAATCCGCCGAGGATGCGGTCATCGACGTGTTGCTCGCGAGCGAGGGGCGCGCCATCGTGTCGCTCGAGGTATTGAGCGAGCAGAACGTCATGAAGGCGATCCAGCACCCGTTTTCGATCGTAAGTTCCAACGGCGTCGGGTACGCGAAGGAACATGCGGCGACCGGCGACCTGGTGCATCCGCGGAACTTCGGTACGTTCCCGAAGGTCTTCGCGGAATATGTCCGGGACAAGAAGGCGATCTCCTGGGAGGAGGCCGTCCACAAGATGACCGGAAAGCCGGCGCTGAAGTTCTCCATGAAGGATCGCGGCTTCTTGCGCGAAAAGCATCGGGCTGATATCGTGGTGTTCGACCCGGAAACGATAGCCGACCGGGCGACCATGGAGGATCCCTATCAATATCCGGACGGCATCCGATTCGTTCTCGTGAATGGAACCGTGTCCGTCGAGGGCGGAGCCTGGAACGGAGCGCGTTCCGGTGAAGTTATACGGAAAAAATCAGGATTCTCTCTTTGGTAGACGAAGAAGCAGGAACGAATTTCTTCGCTGGAATTTTCTTTATGGAAGCGATATGAAGCGATCCGATCTCAAGGGGAAACGCGTGACGGTTTTCGGTCTCGGTCTGAATGAGGGCGGTGTCGGAACGGTCGAATTTCTCGAACGTTCCCTGGTTCGCGAAATCATCGTGACGGACGTGAAAAAGCGCGAAGACTTGGCTCCCTCGCTCAAACGTCTCGAAAAATACCGCAACATCACCTATGTCCTCGGGGCGCATCGCCCGGAGGATTTCTCGCATACCGATCTTGTCATCAAGAATCCGGCGATCCCGTGGACGAACGAGTATGTCCGGCTTGCGGGAGAAAGCGGCGTACCGGTGGAGATGGACTCGAGTCTTTTCTTCATGTTCTGCGGGAACCCCGTCATCGGTGTGACGGGGACACGTGGAAAGACGACGACCGCGTCGATGATCGCGCACATTTTCGGACACGCGAAACGTCCGGTCGCGCGGGTCGGCATAAGCCAGGTGCCGGTGCTGGGCGTCCTTGAGGAGATTCGTCCCGAAGATACGGTGGTGTTCGAACTTTCGAGCTGGCGCCTCTCCGCATTGGGTCGGCTCAAAAGGAGTCCGGAGACGGCCGTTTTCACGAACCTGTATCCGGATCACCTCAACTATTACAAGACCGTTTCGGCGTATCGGAAGGATAAGGAACACATCTATCGGTTCCAGAAGAAGGATGATATCGCCGTGTTCAATGCCGATAACGAGGTGACGATGACCTTGTCGAAGGAATCGGCCGGGAAGACCTTCCTGTTTTCGCTCGGAGACGATATTCCCGGTAATGGGGCTTTTTTTCGCGACGGAAAGGCGGTCGCCCGTGTCGACGGAAACGAGACCGTCATATTCGCGTCCGATGACGTCATGGTTCCCGGAGACCATAATCGGGCGAACGCGCTTGCTTCCGGTCTCGTCGCTTTTCTTCGGGGAATCCGCCCGGATGTCGTCGCGGAAGCGATCCGGTCGTTTCGCGGTATCCCGCATCGTCTCGAATTCGTTTCGGAGAAATGCGGGGTTTCCTATTACAACGATACCGCGGCGACGAGTCCGGATGGGGCTGTCGCCGCTCTCAGGTCGTTTCCCGGGAAGCCGATCATCCTCATCGCCGGCGGTGCCGACAAGAATCTCTCATTCGGGTCGTTCGCCGGGGAGATTCTCGCGAAAACCAAAGGAGTCGTCTTCTTCAAGGGTGAGGCGACCGAAGCGATCAAGCGGGAACTTCGGAAGATCATGACAGACGTCACCGACGCGCGTTTCGAAACCGTGGATTCGATGGCGAAGGCCGTGGAGATGGCGTCCCGATCGGCAGAACCGGGGGATATTGTGCTTCTGTCGCCCGGGGCCGCGAGTTTCGGAGTGTTCAAGAACGAGTTCGACCGCGGAGAGCAGTTTCGCGCGGCAGTCGCGGCGTTGCCTGAAAGATGATTCCCGCGTATACTGTTCGGACGATAATCCTTATCATAAGAACGCCATGAATTACGATGTCATCATAATCGGGGGAGGGCCGGCGGGCGTTTCCGCGGGTATCTATTCTTCCCGAAAGCAGCTCAAGACACTGGTGGTTTCCGATGGCTTCGGGGGGCAGTCGGCGGTCTCGGCCGGCGTCGAGAACTGGATCGGCGAGATCACCATACCGGGTTGGCAGCTCGGGCAGAAATTCGAGGCGCACCTGCGGGCGCAGGAGGGGATTGAGGTGAGACAGGAGCGTGCGACGAAGATTGAACCGGGCGAGCCGGGCTATATCGTCACGACGGAAGGCGGTGCATATGAGACGAAAACGGTCATTCTCGCGATGGGCGGGAAGCACCGCCATCTCGGCGTTCCCGGGGAGGAGGAGTTCAAGGGAAAGGGTGTGGTATATTGCTCGACCTGCGACGCGCCGTTTTTCAAGGGGAAGTCGGTCGCGGTGGTCGGCGGGGGAAATTCCGGACTCGAGGCGGTGGAGGATCTTCTCCCGTATGCGGACAAGATAATCCTGCTCGCGCTCGGCGACACGCTCAAGGGCGACGAGGTTACCAAGACGAAGATACTTGCCGATCCGAAAGTCGATGTCATCTATCACGCGAAAACGTCGGAGGTTCTCGGAACAGGAAAGGTGGAGGGGATACGATATGAGGATACGGCGACCGGGGGAACGAAAGATCTTCCGGTTGATGGAGTATTCGTCGAGATCGGTATGGTACCGAACGCTGAACTCGCGAAGGGGCTTGTCGATCTTTCCGACTACGGCGAGGTGAAAGTTGATGCGCGCACGTTCACCACGTCGCTCCCGGGGATATTCGCCGCGGGCGACATCACCGATACGCCTTACCGCCAGAACAACATCTCCGCCGGACAAGGCGTGGTCGCCGCGCTCTCCGCTTACGATTACATCCGGAAAGGGAAGTAAAAAGTTCATAAAGTCCGTAAAGTCTATAAAGTGAATCGGGGCGACCTCTTTCGACTTGAGAGACATAATGGACTTTATGGACTCGAAATCCGCTTTACAAAAGTAGATTTCCATGCTATAATGTCTTTGTAGAGCTGAAAAACGGGTGATTCCACGAAGTGGATCCCCGTTTTGCATTTTTTAGCCCTACGGGAACAAAAACACATATGAAGCGTATTATCAGCACAATTTTCCTCCTTTCGATCCTCATCCTGACTCCGGTCAGGAGTGTTTCCGCGTCCGGGTCGCTTTCCCCGTGGGCGGAGGATGCGGTCGGACTCATGAACAAGGAACGTTCCGAGCGTGGACTCCCGGAACTTGCCGTGAACGGGACGCTCGCGAAGGCGGCGCAGGCGAAGCTTTCCGACATGGAGAAGAAGAATTATTTCGCGCACACGTCACCGGAGAAACTGACCCCGTGGTCGTTCATCGAGACTGCCGGATATGACTACCGGTTCGCCGGCGAAAACCTCGCTATCCATTTCAAGAATCCGGAAAGCGAACATCAGGCGTGGATGAGGAGCGAGAAGCATTGTCAGAATATCCTTGACCCGCGGTTCCGCGAGGTCGGCATGGCGGTCGGCAAGGTCTTCTTCGAGGGGCGCGAGACGATGCTCGTCGTGTCTATGTTCGGCGCGAAGGCGGGGGAAGAGACGGATCCGCTCGCGACCAAGGAACAGGCGCTCGCGATGTGCCGCGGCGAAGAGCCGATCGTGTCCGGCGCCGTGTCGGACGAGCCGTCGGACGGTTCCGAGGGGCGGATCGCGCTTCTCGTGAAGAGTATTTCGTCGAAATCCGCACCGATCGTCGAACTCTGGACCCTGATCGTCAAAAGTCCGTACGACGCCGCTCAGCTCCTGGCGACCGCGATG
>CAYRYX010000035.1:0-11068 GCA_964428755.1 uncultured Bdellovibrionales bacterium
CAGAAGAGGCAACTTGTCGGGCTCCTCCATTTCGAGCAGATGATAGAGGTTCCTCTCGTCCACTACGATCGGAAACCGACGAGTCACTATCAACATCAGCAAGGAGCGCTCCCCTCCAAGCGGTTCAAGTAGCTGTTAAAAAACTCCCGACAGGTCAATCCTGGTCGGGAGCTTTTCTTTTTTCAACTGTTTTTCGATATCTTTTCGATGATTTTCGGGATTTTTTTGAAATCCTGTTTCAGTGTGTCGCGCATTCCTCCGTTGTAGAGCGCAGCGGCGGGATGGTAGAGGACATAGAAGACACGGATGCCGACCCCGGGAATCTCTCGTCGAAACGCTCGGCCGTGCACTTCGGAAATCTTCGCATCGGGGAAAAAACGATTGAGCGCGTGGCGTCCGAGGGTCACGATTACTTTCGGATCGATGAGGGCGACCTGTTCGCCGAGCCACTCCGCGCAATCCGCGACTTCTTCTGGAGTTGGGTCGCGGTTGTCCGGCGGGCGATACTTCACGACGTTTGTGATATAGATATCCTCGCGCGAAAGGTCGATGGATGCGAGCATTTCTCCGAGAAATTTCCCAGCCGCACCGACAAAGGGAATCCCCTGCAGATCCTCATTTTTCCCCGGAGCTTCGCCGATAAAGAGAATATCCGCGTTCGCGTTGCCATCCCCTGGGACGGCTTGCGTTGCGGTTTCCTTGAGTGTGCAGCGGCATGTTTCAGCCATTCTTTCATTTAGGTCTGCGAGGAGCTTTTCTTTTATTTCCCGTACGGAATCGTTCATAACTCGTGTATAAGTTTCATTTTAGGCCGTTTTCAGTGTATTTCCCAGCCATCGGCCATCTCAACGATCCTTCCTTTTATCTCGAATCCCCCGGCAAGTGCATGTCCTCCCCCGCCAAGTGTTTTGGCGATTGCCGAGACATCTACTTCTTTGTGTGGTTCGCTCCGAAAACTTCCGCGCACGGTGTCCGGCTTGATCTGATAGAGAAGCAAAGAGAACTTCGTATCAGGTACGGCATTAAGCATCGTCGATGCGATACGGAGATTCTCGGTCGATGGATTACCGAGCTCCCGTATATCCTCTCCGGTTATCGCGGAGTAAATCATCTTGTTGCTCTGATTTATCCGTGCCCGGGCGAGGGCTTTCCCCCAGAGCTTGAGTGTGGACATCTCATTGTTCGAGAAAATCCCCTCCGTGATTTTCTGGAGCTGGCCACCTTTCTGTATCAGTGTCGATACGGCCGCGAAAGTCGCAGGAGTCGTGCAGGAATGCTGGAGATTTCCGGTATCCTCGAGGATTCCCATGAGAAGCGGCGTGGCTGTTTTCGGGGTCAACTCTATTCCCTGTGATTGGAAGAAGGAAAAAACGATTTCCGCTGAGGAGGAAAATCCGGTGTCGATGACTCGTATGTCGCCTTGTACCTGTATGTTCGGATGGTGGTCGATGAGCGCGATAACGGTTTCCTCAGGAATCTTCTCTCGGATGAGATGAAATCCTCGATCGACGCTGTCGGACGCGATGATGGCGTCGTATCTTGAGGGATCGATGTCGTCGGGGTTTCGGAAAACGATTCCCGGAAACAATCCTGCAGCAAATGACGGAAGCCGATCGAAACATGCGATATCAGCCGATTTTCCTATAGATCGGATATATTCGCGAAGAGCGATGTTTGCTCCGATGGTATCGGGATCCGGACGCGTGTGCGCGAACAGAAGAATCCTTTCCGCATTCCGTATGACGTAGCTGAGATTCCGGAACTCGGAAGAAAAATCCTGCATAACCCGTGGATAACTCAGATCGTTGCTTATTTGAGGCTTTTCAGAATGCGCTCGATCTCGTCCGCCTTGCTCTCTGTCGGGTCGAACCCGAAGGAGATACGCGGAAGCGGCTTCATATAGAGACGCTGATTGAGTAACTTCTGTATTTTCCCACGGTTCTTTTTCAGTGTGTTGAGGACATAATCAGCCTCCGATTCCGGAAAAGCGCTCACGGAAACGGGAGCATGCCGCAAGTCCGGAGTCACCGACACGCGGGTAATCGTGGCAAGAACACCTTCCTTGAAGCTTATTTCTCGCGAAAAAATATCCCCGAGATGGGAGCGGATCAGCTCGTTTATTTGCGTGATTCGTTGAGACATAGTGAAAAAGAAGAAATCGTTCCATTCTGAGCTACATCGCCATTTTTGTCAAAGGTCTGGAGGACTGAGCTTCATTGGTGCCCCCGGCAGGAATCGGACCTACATTTACTCGTTAGGAGTGAGCCGTTCTATCCATTGAACTACGGGGGCGATAGGCTTATCTGTAGGATGAGGTGCATATTTTCCTGGGAGAAACCCCGCGTATAGCTTGATTTTTTTGTGGACCTAGGGAGAATCGAACTCCCAACTCATCCATGCCATGGATGCGTGTTACCGTTATACCATAGGCCCTTTCAACTTCTTGCTAGAGTTTGACCGATGCACTTCAATTCGAGGTCAATAGCGGAAGAAAAATAGTCGATACGGCAGACACCCTTGTAATCAACTTTTTTCGATTTCTGACCGATAGTTCGTTTATCTATGCGTGCTTTGTAAAACTGTGTCAATGGGATTTTCGTCGTGTGAACCCAGAAGATTTCGAGTGCTTTCACATCTTGATCTGCCCTGCATTGGACGGTGCAACGAAATTTTGACTCATCGACTTTATAACACTCTCTTAATAAATTTACAAACATCCGAACAATATGTGGGTCGGAATTTCCGAACATTATCGCCCCACGAGGCGACTTTGATCCTTCCGCCAGATAGAGAACGGAGAGAACTATTTTCTTCACGCTTTCGTTATCGGAAACAACTTCCAGAACCCGTCGACTTTCTTTCACGATGGTTTTCAGATACAATGATCGATGCTCTTTCTTTGATTCTAAAGCTAAAATGCGAGCGTTCTTTATGTTCACTGTTGCAAGTTTTTTTATTTTTGTAAAGTAGCTTTCCGGCAAGTCGACTTCTTCGCACCATCCAGTCAGAGTGCTTTTTGGGATGTCGGAAGGAATGGATTGGCTTATTTCCGTGTAAGTCTTTCCTTCCGAACGAAGTTTGCGGACTTCCCTCTTTATTTTTTCTGAGTACATAGCAGTTTTTTCATACCATAGAACGTCTCCATGTTCACAAGTCTACAGCAATTCGGATGATACTGCAACGAGTGGCCGTCGATATTTCCCATAATTAATATTAAGCAATAAAATAATATATAAGTCAATAATAAAATATGTTCCACGTGGAACATGTATGTTGTTTCTTCGGTTACTGCTTTATGTGCTTGAGCTAATTAATAATTGTTCCACGTGGAACAATTAGATAAATAATTAAACATGTAACGGTAAATACCACCAATGTTCCACGTGGAACATAATAGTTGGTTGTCTCGCTGTGGTCAGATCTTTCCGGTCACTTTTTGAAGCATCTATTTTTATCTTCTATTAAAGGATAAAATACGTTATTACTCAATAGCGCCGACAGATTGTTCCACGTGGAACATTTGTAATCCTGTTCGTTTTAATCGACTCGTTGCTTTTCTGGTTTAATTGTTCCACGTGGAACATTCGGAATATAAGTAAGACAACTCAATCTCAATAAATGACATCAATTGTTCCACGTGGAACAATACCTTGTTTCAGATAAATCTTTATCTTTATTTTCTGCTAGCTCTTTAAGACAAATATATTTTTTAGCTTCAGTAGAAGCATTTTTAATGAATTATTGGAGTACTCGAAAATTGTTCCACGTGGAACAATTGATTGATATGACCAGTGTATCATTGGAAGTAGCAAGAATGTTCCACGTGGAACATTTATTGAAATCAGGTGTTGTGATCCAGTTAATTGTTCCACGTGGAACAATTAACCGATTCAGTCTCGTTGTGTCTCCACTTCTCTTCCAGTTTTTAAGATTACGCTATTCGAGCTTTGATTAAGCGAATTCAGTAAATTATTGGAATGATTAAAAATTGTTCCACGTGGAACAATCCTGATAATAGTAGTCGTATGCCTAAATAAATATTGACATAATACATTAATTGTTGCATAATATCTTTTTATAGAAAATGATGATTGCATCGCCGCGGTTCATGGCCTGTCTTAAAAGCCCGTTCGATATTTTATGTCGAGCCGAAATTCCCGAACCTCAGCTGACAAGCGTTTTTCTGTCTCGTATTCATGCGGTGAGGTATCGGACAGGCTTCAAGAAAGGAATATGGAGTTCATATTTGTAGAGAGGCATCGGAGAACGTCTCCATACCCAATGCGTTCCATATAAATAATGGACATGAGTACGCGTGTCCAACGCATTGCCGAAATCAACTCCTCCGGCGCGAAGAGCTTCTCCCGACAGATTACGCAGAATTCAAGGAAGGGTCAGGCCTGGATTCTATCGGGGGAGGTTCTTATTTTGGAATCGACAAGGACGCGAGTTGTTGTATTCGAAAAAAGGTGCTATAATGGAAACAAACAAAATCCGATATGGATCAATCATCGAAACAAGGAGTTCTCGGCGGCGCTCGCAGGCATTTCTTTGTACTCTTCGGTCTGCTTTTTTTGAGCGGAGCCTTTTTCGTTTCTGCGGCGGACGAGATGGCCGGGAAGAATATCGTTGATGATCCGGACCGGGATGACCTGACGACGGAGGAGGAGCGTCTTTATGGTACGGATCCGATGAATCGCGACACGGACGGTGACGGATATTCTGACGGAGTCGAGGTGAGAGGTGGTTATGATCCGCTCAGGAAGGCACCCGGGGACAAGATCGTTCCCGAGGAAGAGGCGGACGCTTCCGCCGCCGATTCGTTCGGTATCGGAGGGGAGAATCTGACGGAACAGACGGCGCAGGAGATCGTGGCACTCATACAGGATGCTCAGACGGAAGATGGCAGTGATGCTGAGGTATCGCTTGATCAATTGACTGCTGTCGCTCAGGACATCAGTTCCGGGAACGCCGAAGAAATCGTTCTTCCAGAAGTGGATATGGATGCCATCAAGGTAAGGAAAATTTCCTGCAAGGGGATATCGGATGAGAAATGCGACGAAAAAGTGAAGGAAGCCGTGACGGAATACTTGACTGTCATCGCCTATGTATTCGCGAATAACTCGCCGAAGCCGTTTGAATCGGAGGATGAGTTCAAGGATATCTCGACCTCGATAGTTGACAGCGCGCTCATTGGGCTTTCGGTCGGGGACGTCACGCAGCTGGATGTTCTCGCCGAGGACGGCGAACGGATGCTCGAACAGATATACGAGGTAGATGTCCCCGAGGATATGTTCGATGTGCACGTGAAAGCTATCAAGCTCGCGAAGTACGCCACCACCTTGAAAGGGGAACTAGCCGTCGATCCAGAAACCGATCCGATGAAGATGATCGCCTCGCTCTCGAAGGCGCAGGGCTTTCTGAATGTCATGACCGCGTTTGTAACGGAAGTAGAGTCGCAGCTTGCGGAGCAGGGTATCTCGGAAATCCTGTCTGATATATAATATAGGGTTCCTTGTTCGGTTTATCGGACATTCATCGATCATTATGAGCATGAAAAAACCAATCGTCGCACCCGCTTTCATCCTGGCAATTTTTTTCCATACGGTCGTTTTTGCTCCTCACGTCCAGGCGTTTTGGAGCGATGCGATTCCTGCCGCGTTCGTCAAACAGACACTTGAAAAAGTCGCTCGCCAGATCGAGGGAGCGATGCTTGGCGCTCTCAAGGCCAGTGCGATACAGCTTCTGAATACCCAGGTGGGACAACTTATCGGAGGGTCTTCGACTGGTGGATCGGCGATCATATCGGACTGGCGGGGATTTCTCTATTCCGAACCGGAGCAGAAGGTTCAGGTGTATATGGAAGACTGGTTCACACAGATGTCAAGGGGGCGCGCTTCTTCCGCAAATTATGCCAGTCCGTACAGTCTCGCGAACGGAACGAACAGGACGATCGGGAATTATAGCGTTTCTCTTGTTGAAGCTGGACGAGCGAGCTTGAATAGTGCGCCCCAGCCATGCAAAGAATTGGACCGGTTTCCGGATCCAGCCAGCGCGATTGATGATGGGAATCTTGCAGCCATAAACGCAGCGTTTGTTAATCCGACGTGCAACAGCTTCGGTTTTTCTTTGGGGACGCAATCGGTTGCGATGCAAAAAGCGGAGGAAGAGAGAAATATCAATTTTGTGAAATCCGTAGCTTCCGGATACAAACCGATCGAGAGTAATGGGAAGACGATTCTTCCGGGAAGCACCATCGGGGCTATGGTCGCGGACGCGAACGATATCGGGAACAAGGTGATCGCGGCGGCGAGCAATCCGGCGGAGCTCGCGAGCGGGATGATCGTCGCACTCGTGAATAAGACGATCACGAACACCATCCAGAAGGGGATCGGGAGCGTTCAGGCGAATATCCAGCGTGAGATCGGCAATATCGATCGGCAGATATCCGGGCAAGTCAAGGAAATAAATAAATCTCTCGGTCCGGCAGCTGGATTCGTGAAAGAGGTGCGTCAGCAGACGAATGTCATCGTGAAACCGGCGACGAATCCGGGGGCGGCTATCCCGCAGCACTATGATCCGTAAGGTGCCGTGTGAGGATCGATATGCACTCATCAAAAAAACGCCCGATTTTTCTCGGGCGTTTTTTGATCCTTACCGATTCCCCGCCTGAGGCGGACCAGTCTTTGGCGGGAACTGATTGGTGGGTGATACTGGACTCGAACCAGTGACCTTCACAATGTCAATGTGACGCTCTAACCAGCTGAGCTAATCACCCAATCCACCCGATGATCATCCGATTTCGGGTACTTCTTTTTGTACCATGCCTTCCTGTTTTTGTGAAGCGGCCTCCTCCGTTTTCTTTTCCGTGCCGATGAAACGGAAGAAGGAAAGCCAGGCGTCCTTCTGGATGATCGCGAGCCAGGATTGTATCAGGAAGAGTATCGTCATGATTCCGATCGTTCGGCCGATCGAGTCCGGAACGAGCGCGTTTCCGATGCCGAGGACTATGCCGGCGAGGAGGGATGCGGTGATGAGTACCAGAAGGGAGGTGGCGCCGAAGACGATGCTTGTCGCGGATCGTTTCATGAAAAGGACATAGCCGAGTTCGATTGCGGAACGGAGTGTCGTTTTCGAGAGGATGAGATGGAAGAATGCGTAAATCTCGACGAACGTGAGAACGAGCAGTACCGGCAGGAATATCGCGAGTCCGAGCAGCGCAAGGTTGAGCCCCAGGGACGGGGTATCGCGAGCTAGCATCGCCGGGAAGAGGAGTGCGGCAAGGATGGTGAAGACGGAGAGCAGGAAGAGTGTCTCAAGCGCGAAGAGCTTCGGGAACAGAGCCGCTGATTTTCGTGCGGCGGTCGCGATCACCGGTTTCTTTTCCGAGAGCGCGATGATGAGCCCTCCTTTCGCGAAGGTGGCGGTCGCGATGACGAGAGGAATCGCAAGGAGGAGAACCGGATGCGCCTCGAGAAGTGCCACGAGTCCCGGATGGTACCGTTCGAGCGGGGCGCCGACCTCGAAGAGCGAAGAGAGATATTCGGAACTTCCGAGAGTGAGGAGGATCCCGAAAAGAATCGCCGTTCGGTTGGCCGGGATTCTCCTTGCCGCGTCCCGAAAGAAACCGATGAAGATCCTGAATTCAGTCATAGGAATTTCTTATGCGATCTTTTCTTCTTCTGGTGCAGCTTCCTTTTCGACTGGTTTCCCGGAGATGATCGCGTCGAACTCGTCCTTTTCGATGGTTTCTTTTTCCAGGAGTGTGTTCGCGATGGTTTCGAGTGTGGTGCGCTTTTCGACGAGTATGCCGGTCGCTTTCCGGAAGGCGTCCTCGACGAACCGTGAGACTTCGGCGTCGATGGTCTTCGCGGTCTCGTCGGAGTAGTCGCGTTCCTCGTGGAGTTCGCGTCCGAGGAAGACGAGTTCTTCCTTCCGGCCGAAAGTCCGTGCGCCGAGGCTGCTCATGCCGTAGCGGGTCACCATACCGCGCGCCATGTGCGTCGCACGTTCGAGGTCGTTCGAAGGGCCCGTGGTCGTGTCATTGAAGACGAGTTTTTCGCTCGCATATCCGCCGAGAAGAGTCGCGAGTTCGTCGAGGAAATAAGCGCGTGAGGAGAGCATCCTGTCCTCGGTCGGGACGGCGAGGGTATAGCCGCCGGCGTGTCCGCGGGAGATGATGGATACCTTCTGTACCGGATCGGCAAGCGGCAATGATGCCGCGACGAGGGCGTGGCCGGCTTCGTGGTAGGCGACGATCTCCTTTTCCTTCTGATTGATGACGCGGCCCTTCCGTTCCGGTCCGAGGATGACCTTCTCAATTGACTCCGCGAGCTCGGACATGTCGATCGATTTTTTCCCGCGACGGGTGGCAAGGATCGCTCCTTCGTTCACGAGGTTGGCGAGGTCGGCGCCGGAAAATCCCGGGGTGCGCTCCGCGAGTCTGCGGACATTCACGTCCTTCGAGAGGGGCTTTCCTTTGAGATGTATCCCGAGTATCTTCTCGCGGTCGTTGATATCCGGCAGATCCATGGTCACGCGACGGTCGAAGCGTCCGGGGCGGAGGAGCGCCGGGTCGAGGACATCCGGACGGTTCGTCGCGGCGATCACGATGACATTCGTCTCCGTCTCGAACCCGTCCATCTCGACGAGGATCTGATTGAGAGTCTGCTCGCGCTCGTCGTGTCCGCCGCCCAGGCCCGCGCCGCGATGGCGCCCGACCGCGTCGATCTCATCGATGAAGACGATGGCCGGAGCGTTCTTCTTCGCCTGCTTGAAGAGATCGCGGACGCGCGAGGCACCGACGCCGACGAACATCTCGACGAATTCCGATCCGCTGATGTTGAAGAAGGGGACTCCGGCTTCTCCGGCGACCGCTTTCGCGATGAGAGTTTTCCCGGTTCCGGGAGGGCCGAGGAGGAGCACTCCTTTCGGAATCTTCGCGCCCATCGCGAGGAATTTCTTCGGGTGTTTCAGGAATTCGACGATCTCCTTGAGTTCCTCCTTCGACTCCTTGGCGCCGGCGACGTCGGAAAACATGATCCGCTTTTTCTTGTCACGCGGATCGAGCATACGTGCCTTCGACATGCCGAAACTCATCGCTTGGTTGTTGCCGCGCTGCGCCTGCCGCATCATGAACCAGATGAATGCGCCGATGAGGAGGAGCGGGATGAGAAAGGGAAGGATGGCCGCCGCCCAGAAGGTCGTGCCGGACTCTTTCTTGATCTCGATCGCGACCCCTTTCAATTTCTCCGTGTCGACCCCGTAGTTCTTCAGAGTCTCGGTGAGGCCGGCTTCCGGCTCCTTGAGGGCGGTTTCTTTCTTTCCGTCCCCGAGTTCGACTGAAAGCTCGTTCGAGCGCACGTCGATCTTCTTCACGACTCCATCGTTTACCTGTGAGACGAGCGTCGAGAGTGATACTTCTTCCGGGCGGTCACCCTGATCCTGATAGAGGACGAGTATTCCTGAGACGACGAAGAAAAGGAGGATGATCGTCACGATGTTCTTCATGAACTTGTCCATAACGTTGATTCGTGGATTATGTCTTTATCATGACTACTGTATCACCCCTTGCCTCGATTTTCAACTGTCCGGATTCGAATCTTCGGACCTTTCCTTTCGGACTTCCGATGAGCTTTTTCGTTTCGTGGACGAATGCGCTTCCCGGATTTTTTCCCGTTCCCGAAACGAGGCGGAAGAGACGCCGCAGTTCGTCCGACTGAGCTCTTTCGGGGAGATCGAGGAAAGCGCTCCTTGAAAACGTGATGCTCCCTCGGATCACGACCGGAAGTTCCGGTTGTGATCCGTTTTTTTCGGAGAGGAAGGCAGCGGTGTTCGCAAGGGTCTTTCTGATGTTCGGCTGGTACTCCTTCTCGAGGAGGGGGAGGAGTTTTTCGCGGATGCGGTTTCGGGGAATCCTGGTGTCCCGGTTCGTCTTGTCTGTCCGGAAGGGTATCCCTTCCTCCTTCAGGAACGAGATGAGGTCGTTCTTCCGGATGTGAAGGAGCGGGCGGATGATTCGGCCATGTTTCGGACGCATGCCCGAAAGACCGGTCGCGCCGGCTCCGCGGAGGAGACGCATGAGAACGGTCTCCGCCTGATCATCCTGCGTATGCGCGGTAGCGATGCAATCGAAAGCGATTTCCCTCCGAGTTCTCTCGAAGAAATCATATCGGATATCCCGGAGTGCCTCCTCGTTCTTTCCCGCCATGCCTTCCGGGCGAAGGACGAAGAGAGGGATATCGTATGTCCTGCAGAGTGTCGTTACCGCCCGCTCGTCCTTTTCCGAATCGTTT
This sequence comes from uncultured Bdellovibrionales bacterium, assembly GCA_964428755.1. Classification (GTDB taxonomy): domain Bacteria; phylum Patescibacteriota; class Minisyncoccia; order Moranbacterales; family UBA1568; genus JAGOTT01. Next base: position 10,296 of record CAYRYX010000035.1, read on the forward strand.
CCGCGGATCTGGTAGTTCACATGCGCCGCAGCGAGTCCGAACGAGGATTTTTTCCGCAACGCGACGAGGATACGGAAGAGCGCCGTCGAGTCCGGCCCTCCGGAGCATGCGATAAGGATACCCGTCTTTTCGGAGAGAATGCCCGTTCGGTTGGATTCGTCGACGACCCGCTTCAGGAGCTTTCTCCCGAGAGGGGAAAGTCGCGGACAAATGTCAGTTTTCGGAGTACTTCCTGATGATACCAGCCGCTTCGTTGACGGCTTTTTCGAGCGCTCCGTCCGCGTTTTCGATGGTGTGGTCATAGATATCCGTATGGTTCATCCATTCCCGTGTGTAGGTCATCCGTTGGGCAAGATATTCTTCGGTCGGGTTGTCCCTCTTTCTGAGCCGAATCTCGATGCTTTCAAGCGGTGCCGATATGAGGATCGCGACGATTCCCGGGAAGAGTCGTTTGGCGGTGACGACACCCTTCCATTCTATCTTCCAGATGCCGATCCGCCCGCAGGCAGCGACCCGTTCAAGCTCCTCTTTCGTGACGCCGTAGAGTTCGTCATTGTATTCCTTCGCCCATTCGATGAAACCCCCTTCGGCGACCTTCCGCTCGAACTCGTCGCGCGGGATGAAATAGTACGGTTTCCCTTCAGATTCGCCGTGGCGCGGCTTCCGCGTGGTGGAAGTGACGACACGCTCGAGCGGGAAGACCCTGCCGAGGCCCTCAATGACGGAATCCTGTCCGGAACCGGATGGTCCGGAGATGATGAAAAGCGTTTTCG
>CAYRYX010000036.1:0-10729 GCA_964428755.1 uncultured Bdellovibrionales bacterium
GCCATGGCGTGACGTCTGCCATGGCGGTCGTTGTCGATAAAAAAACCGCATGAAGTTGAACGGACTTTCAAGGGATGAGGAGGACGTGATCGTCGGCAAGGGAACCGAGGCTCCGCATTCCGGGGAGTACGATCGGTTCGACGCCGAGGGGGTTTTCGCGTGCCGACGGTGCGGTGCATATCTCTACCGGTCCGAGGACAAGTTCGACGCGCACTGCGGATGGCCGAGTTTCGACGACGAGATCGCCGGAGCGGTCGAACGCGTCGCGGATGCCGACGGCGTGCGCACCGAGATCGTCTGCCGGCGGTGCCAGGGGCACTTGGGGCATGTGTTCGTCGGAGAGCGCATGACGCCCAAGGACACGAGGCACTGCGTGAACTCGCTCTCGATGAAATTCGTCCCGAAATCCTTGTCGGAAGAAGACGCGGTCGAGTACGCGTATTTCGGAGGCGGATGTTTCTGGTGCACCGAGGCGTCGTTCAAATTGATCCGCGGGGTCGTGTCGGTGACCCCTGGGTATGCCGGCGGGACGACGGAGCACCCGACGTATGCGCAGGTTTCTGGTGGCACGACCGGGCATGCGGAAGTCGTTCGGGTCGGGTTCGATCCGACCCGGGTCTCGTATGAGGCGCTCCTCGACGTGTTCTTCGCCTCGCATGATCCGACGACCAGGAATCGGCAGGGGAACGATGTCGGGACGCAGTACCGATCGGTCATCCTCCATGAAAAGGATCTCCACCGTGAGCTCGCGGAGCGGTTCGTTGAATATTCGGAACGTGAACGGATTTTCGATGATCCGATCGTCACCGAGATCCGACCGCTCGGAACGTTCTTCGAAGCCGAGGAATATCATCATGATTATTTCGCGAAGCATCCGGAAGAGGCGTACTGTCAGTCGGTGATCATCCCGAAGCTCTCGAAGCTGTCCGGAAAGGTCCGCCGGTATCTTGGAGCCTCTCCCGATAGATCACCGCGGAAATGAAAAAAGAAACCACGCTTGTCGGCTGAAATTCCAGAATTCCGGCTGCAAATCCTGAAAGACTCGGCGGAATAGCTACAGTATTCCTTCTCCTCTTTCAGAGATTTTCGCTCGAAATTCCGGAATTTACATCTCGACATGCTCTATCGGGATAGGCTCTTAAGGAATCCGTCCATAATCATTCATCGGAAACCGTATGCCGTTTCAGGAGCAATTGAAACCGGTGATCGACCCCATCGAATCCAGGATGGGTCGGGAGGTGGAGGAAGCGGAGGAGGCTATGCAGGAAGCTGTCGCCATGCTCGATTCGGCGAACAAGGAACTCCTGGCCCTGTGGGCGAAGCGTCAGGATCTCGTGAAGAGCGGCGCGGACTCGGAGGAGGAGAGGCGGCTGCTCCGTGAACTCGAATTTTTCGTTTCGGATCTCACGGATGCCGCGCAGGGGCTCGGGGAGCGCTACGAGGAGCTCCGTCGTGCCCGGCAGGAGTATCTCGAGCGGAAACGCGCCGAGGAATCGTGAATCGCGGGGCGACGGGAATCGGCGCGTGGGTTCCGTGGTGTATACTGGATGAAACCCGCGAACCGAAAAAATCATGAACAGGAACGATCTCATATTTCTCGATACGGAGACGACGGGGACGGGACCGGAGGATCGTCTCTGTCAGGTGGCGTATGCGTTTGATGGGCACGAATCCGAGTCGCTCTTCAAACCGCCGGTACCGATCGGTATCGACGCCATGGTCGTGACCCATATCACGAACAAGGCGGTGGCGGAGTGCTCGCCGTTTGCGGATTCGGAGATGGCTGCGGAGCTTCGGCGGATATTCGAAGCGGGTGCCGTGCTTGTCGCGCACAACGCGAAGTTCGACGCGGAGATGCTTTCGCGCGAAGGGATCGCGGTCGGCGGGACGATCGACACGTTCAAGCTTGCGCATCATCTCGACGTGAACGGGGAGATCCCGAAATACAACCTGCAGTATCTGCGATACTATCACGACCTCGAAGTCGCGGACGCCTCGGCGCACGATGCACTCGGCGATGTGCGGGTGCTCCGCGCGCTTTTCGATTTTCATTTCGGGAAGATGCTTGCGGCACAGGGCGACGAGGAGGCGGTGCTTCGCGAGATGGTCGCCGTGTCCGCACGACCCATCCTCATCCGGAAGTTCAACTTCGGGAAATACAACGGAGAGGACGTGAAGAAGGTCGCGACGACGGACAAGGACTATCTCGCGTGGCTCCTCAATCAGAAGATCATGGCGCGGGAACAGCAGGGGGATGACGACGAGAACTGGATATATACGCTGGATTTTCATCTCAATAACCCGAAGGGGAAGTGATGTTTTCTTGACGGAACGGTCGGAATGTTGGCATAGTGGGAGCGGGAATGTTCCCGGAAACGAATGGAGGAAAGCATGTCGTCTCCCAATCCTGGTTCGGTCATCCATCCCGATGGTCGCGGGCGTCGTGACGCGTCGGGAAAGCCGAAGGAAAAGAACCGGCGCCGTACGGCCTCGAAGGACGGTCCGATATCGAAAGACGGACCGGTATCGGCGAAGCGCAATTCCAGGCGGAAGAACCCGTGCGGCTCGAAAAAGTCGGCTCAATGGAGAGCTCGGAATCGCGCGGAGAGACGTGCCAAATCCGAGCGGGAAAAGGCGGATCGTCTCGCGAAGAGGAATCTTCAGATATTCGCTGCAGCGATGCAGAAGGCCATGAGGATCGAGATCGGCGGAACGACGAAGAGAAGCGGCGGTGTCGTCGGCCTGTTCCGACAGTCACCGGAATCGCTGATGCGCAGGCGGCGTCGCGCGTATGCCAGGTATTACCTCCGCTGCCTCCGCCGGGACCGTCTGCCGACGCATGTTCCGGAGTGGTTTCATGACATGAAGCTGTGGCGGGAAGTCTCCGACTCGGCACTTATCTGAAGGCGATGACGGGCAGGAGCGACAATGTCGCCCTGCCCCTGTTTTTTTCAGGTGGTATGATGATGACATGGATGTGGAATGATTCCCTATGATGAGACTGTATCTCGATATCGATGGGACGCTGATACGAAGAGGTGTGCCCGCGGAAGGAGTTTCCGAGTTCCTTGCGTTCGCGACGGAGCGTTTTGACTGCTACTGGCTCTCGACGCACTGCCAGGGCGATGCGAAAGCGGTCTTTCTCTATCTCGTCGGCAAGCTTCCCGAAGAGGCGGTGCCGTATCTCGGGAAGATCAAGGCGACTTCATGGGACACGATGAAGACGGAGGCGATCGATTTCTCCTTGCCGTTCTTCTGGCTCGACGACAACCTTTTCGACGCGGAACGACGAGTGCTCGGGGAACACGGCGCGCTCGACTGTCATATCCGGATCGACCTGGTCGCGGATCCGCGGCAGCTCTTGCGTCTCATCGACGAGCTTCGCGCGAGGGAGCCGGCAGAGGAAACGGTTACGTAACCCGTTACGTACCTCTCCTTTCCGAAGAGCGGCGTCCTTGGACGGGCGCGCGGTTTTTTGGTATTCTTCCAGGACGTAATCCGGATGATATTTCTTATGGAGAAACACAAGCCGTCGGTCGCATCGAAAGAAACGAAGGAATCGAAGCCGCTCGGAGGGAATGATGATGGGAAAAAGTCAGTGGCAGCCGTATCGGGATCGGAAGCGGTGACGCCTGCCGAGAAGACGGCGCATACGAAGAAAAAGAGGCTGAACCTGAAAAAATATCGGAAATCCGCGATGGTCGCGGCCGTGGGTCTCGTGCTGCTCGGCGCGGCGTATCAGTATAAAGGAGTGTTCGTCTCGGCGGTCGTGAACGGAACCCCGATCAGCCGGTTGAGTGTCGTCCGCGAACTCGAGAAACAGGCCGGGTCGCAGGCGCTCGACCGGCTCATCACCAAGAAACTCGTCGACGACGAGGTGGAACGGAGGAAGATCGTCGTCGCCCAGTCCGATATCGATGCGGAAGTCGGCAGAATCGGGGATTCGGTGACGAAACAGGGAGGGACTCTTGAGGATGCCCTTGCGCAGCAGGGGATGACGGAGGAGGATCTCCGCGAACAGCTGCTGCTGCAGAAAAAGCTGGAAAAGCTTCTCGGTGACCGGATCGAGGTGACCGACGAGGAAGTCGCCCGGTATATGGCGCAGGGCGACGGGCTCACCCCGTCCGGGATAAGCGATGCGGATTTCAGGGATCAGATACGCGAACAGCTCAAGGAACAGAAGTTCAACGAAGAGGTCGGGAAATGGATCGCCGCCGCCAAGGTGAAGGCGTCCATCCGATACTATGCCGGGTACGCTTCCGAAGCGGATATCGCTTCCGCGGAGGATGTAGAGTAAATAATTTCCGGGATGAGCGTCGATCGATGAGTGACGATGTCGTGCGGAAGGAATATGCGACCCAGTTGTAACAAGATACCGGTCTTCGATTCCTATCGCGTCACGACGTATGAATCTTCTTGGACGGTCGGTCATCGTTTTCTGGTCGCTTGCCGTCGCTGTCGCTGGGCTCGTCGTTTTCTTGTGATTTTACGGTCGGAGCGGTGCTCGAGCGTCATGCCGCCTATACCTACCACTCCGTCACCTATCGGAGCGGAGAGCTGACGATTTCCGGTACCATGAGCCTGCCCGAGGGCGAGGGTCCCTTTCCGGTACTCATCCTCAATCATGGATATATCGACGCGTCGGTCTATACGAGTGGTCGCGGGTTGCGCCGTGAGCAGGACTATCTTGCGCGACAGGGGTTCCTCGTGATCCATCCGGACTATCGCAACCATGCCCAGTCGAGCCGCGTGGACGAAGACGAGCTCGAGAACCGGCTCGGGTATGTCGAGGACGTGATAAGTGCGGTGGTGGCGGTGCGCGCGTCTTCGCTTCCGTATTTCGAGGGGAATATCGGCATGCTCGGGCATTCGATCAAATTCTTTGATAAGCACCTTCTGTAGATAAACGGTACATGATTCCATTCACTCTCCCGTCCGTTATGGAGAAAAAAAGACTCCTCGCGGTGATCGTTCCGATCGTTCTGCTTCTGGCGGCCGGCGTTTCCGTCCTGTGGGGGCGGCAATCGGAGCGTCTTGTCTGTCCGACGGATATGAAAATCTGCCCGGATGGATCCGCGGTCGGCCGAACCGGCTCCTCGTGCGAGTTCGCGCCGTGCCTTTCCGCCAAGCCGCCGCTGATCGATGTCGAACCGGATGGGAGCGGGTCCGATCCTGACAGCGGTGAGGAATTATCCGTACCGATCGATCGGGCATCGGAGCGGGTGACGAAGAAACCTTTCGGCATATTCATCGATCCGGAAACGTCCCCGGTCAAACCGGAGCGGTGGAACGGGTATCATACCGGGACGGATTTCGAGACCTTTCCGGAGGAGCGTGATGCCGACGTGGCCGTGCGCGCCGTCTGCGACGGGACGATCGTCGTGAAACGGCGTGCGGGCGGGTACGGAGGTATCGTTGTGGAGCGTTGTGAGATCGACGGCGAGGAAGTGACGGTCGTCTACGGACATCTCGCGCTTCCGAGTGTCGGTCCGGATATTGGTGATGCGGTCAGGCGCGGGGATGTCATCGGTATTCTCGGCGCGGCGGGGAGCGCGGATACCGACCTGGAGCGCAAGCATCTGCATCTCGGGATACGCAGGGGGGCGGACGTGGATATCCGCGGCTATGTCGGCGATCGGGTGGCGCTTTCCGGATGGATCGATCCGTGCGGGTTTTTCTGCGGGGTGCGCTGAATCGTCCATTTTCGTGGTATCATACCGGATGAAGTCCGGTCTTTCGGTGTTCACTCTTAATACGACATGTCTATGAAGCAGGCGAAACGGTCGCTCATCGCATATTTCGGGAAAAATCTCGGTACCGCCATCGGTCTGGTCATCATCTGGCGGGGGATATGGCATATCCTTGATTGGGTCGATATCAACATGCTCGGCGGAGATATCCTGTTGACCGCGATCGGGGGTATCGTCGTCGGACTCGCGATCCTTTATTTTCCTGATAAGGATCTGAAAGAATTGGAAAAACTGTGATCATCCGACCGACATGACGATTTATACCGAAAGGATACGCCGTGCGGTGAAGTTTTCCATAAAGACGCACGAGGTATACCAGAAGCAGAAGCGTAAGGGAAAGGATATCGCCTATATCACACATCCGCTCACGGTCGGGCTCATATTGGCGCGCGCCGGGGCGGGCGAGGACGTGATCGTCGCCGGGATCCTCCATGACACCATCGAAGACAGTATCGAGGAGAAGAAGGTGACGCGGGAAATGATCGCCGAGCGGTTCGGCGAGGCGGCCGCTTCGCTCGTGTCGGACGTGACGGAGCATGACCGCGCGCTTCCGTGGGCGGAGCGGAAGCGTGAGGCGCTCGCCCATATCGCGCATTTTTCCCATGACGCACTCCTGCTCAAATCCGCGGACATATTAAGCAACGGAACCGAGCTCGTCGACGACCACGCGCGGCACGGCGATGTCATTTTCGCGCATTTCCATGCGCCGAAAGACAAGATGCTCGGGCATCAGATCGAGGCTATTTCGGCGCTCATCGACCGGTGGCCGGGAAACCCGCTTATCGGGGATCTCCAGAACCTCTCGGACCGTCTCCGTGCGATGTCGGTATCGTAGACGAATCTTTTTCCGTATGGCGAGCTTCCGGGCACATGTCTCTTTCGGGATCGCGGCGGGCGTGTTCGCCGCCGTGGCTCTCCCGACGCTTTCGATCGCCGGTGCTCCCGGGAGCGTCCTCGTTGCGGTCGTCGTGTTGGCGCTCGGATCGATACTTCCGGATATGGACAGCGATTCCGGAATCCCGTTTCATATGGCATTCGGATCGCTCTCCCTGATTTCAGGGGCGCTCGTCTTCATGTCTTCGTATGAAGAAACCCCATCCGATTGGCAGGGGAATATCATCGCGGCGGTGGGGGCATCGCTTTTTGTCTGGATCGTCGTCGGATACGTTTTCAAGCGGTTCACGAGGCACCGAGGCATGGCGCATTCGATTCCCGCGGCGGTTCTTTCCGGGCTTGTGACATTTTTCGTCGCATCAAGGCTTTCGTTTTCCGATCCGGAAGCGTTTCTTCTCGGGGTCGCTATGATATCCGGATATCTCGTCCATCTCATACTCGATGAGGTCTGGGCGGCGGTCAATTTTCACGGCATCCCGTTCATTCCGAACAAGGCGCTCGGGAGCGCTCTCAAGATATTCTCTTCGTCGATGCTTTCGAACGTGGTCGTATATGGTGCGATATCGTTCCTGCTTCTCGGAAACATGGATCGCCTCTCGACGCTTTTCGAGACGTTCTGGTCGCAGGTGTCGCAAGTCACGTAACCGATTACGTAACAGGGTACGTAATTCCTCGCGATCGCTATCGGCGGTAGGGCTCAGCGAGTTCCTCGATGTCGGCCGCCTTGTCCAGCTCCCGTATCCGGTCGATTTCGGCATCGCGACCGGCGGAGAGCCCCTGGAGCATCGTTTCCCGCTCGAATGCACGGATGATCGGATCGATGCCGATCGTCTTTTTGTAGAGGGCGGCGAGCTCGTCGTCCGGAAGCGTCTCCGGATCCGGTGTCTTTGATTGTTCCGGTTTCTCCGGTGTCGGACCGAAGTCGAGGTCGAACTGTTCCATACAGGTGTCCTGTTACGTATATGTCCTCAGTATAGCAGACGGAAAGAAAAACCGCTCCGTGCGTGGCAGGGAGCGGCGGTGTCTTACGGATTCATGATTCGTCGGACGTGGTCGCGGATGACCCGGAGCGCTTCCTCGAAGACATCGTCGGGTGGAAACGTCGCGTCGATGAAAGCGACTTCCGAGTCGCCCTGCGAAGAGATTTCCTTGAGGAAATCATGATAACCGGCGTGTTGTCGCCGATAGAAGGCGAGTGGTTTCGTGTCGTAGTGGTTCTTCGCCTGCGACGTATCGGCGGAGCGTCTTGCGAAGGCTGTTTCCGGCGGGAGGTCGAGGTAGAGATAGAGCGTCGGTTCATTTCCGCCGAGAACGATGTTGGCCCGGAGCATCCAGAACAGCTCATCGAGATCTTCCTGTTCTTCCGGGCTTTTCGATTCACCGTATATCTGGTAGGCGAACGTGCTTCCGTCGAAACGGTCGGAAACAACGATTTCCCCTTTTGTTCTCGCTCCCCGTATCTCTTCGATGTGGGATGAGCGGGCGTAGAAGTATCCGAGGAGTTGCGTCTTCCCGGCTGCTTCCGAGGAAAGTTTCCTGTCGAGGAGGATTCCACGGACTGCTTCGGCGAGCGGGGTTCCTCCTGGTTCGCGGGTGAAGGTGTAGCGGTAATCCGACATGAGCGAAAGATATTCTTCCAGTCGGCGGATGAGGGTCGTTTTTCCGGAGCCATCCATGCCTTCGATGGCGATGAACGGGGCGAGTGCTGTTTTCATGGTGATTTCTCCTTTGTAATGAACAAGCAAGGCTGAGCATAGCGGAATCCGGGAGCAGATGTCAATCGACACCGGCTTTCGTGGTATCATGGAGAGGTTTCTATGACTCAATCCGAAGCGCTCGATATCCTGAAAACAGGCGTGCACGTGTTCCTCACCGGCGAGGCCGGATCGGGAAAAACGCACGTCGTGAACGCCTATGCCGCGTATCTCCGCGATCACGAGGTCGGTTTCGCCGTGACCGCGTCGACCGGAATCGCCGCGACGCATATCCGCGGGATGACGATCCATTCCTGGAGCGGTATCGGCATCCACTCGGAACTGACCGACGACGAGGTGCGGCGCATCGCCGAGAGTCGCTACGTGACGAAGCGGATCAGGAAAGCGAGCGTGCTCATCATCGATGAGATTTCCATGCTCGACGGACGGATCCTTTCGCTCGTCGAGCGCGTGTGCCGGAAGGCGAAGAAATCGGGGTTGCCGTGGGGCGGACTCCAGGTCGTGCTCGTCGGGGATTTCTTCCAGCTGCCGCCGGTATCGGTCGGCGGAGATGCGGCGCAGTTCGCGTTCCAATCGTCCGCGTGGGACGCTCTGTCTCCCTCGGTCTGCTATCTCACCGAACAGCACCGGCAGGAGGACGATCTGTTCCTCGATATACTTTCCGCGATCCGCGGAGGAACTTTTTCCGAGACGCACCGTCTGCATATCGAGTCCCGGCTTATGACCGCGGAAAGCCTGCCGGAAGAGGATATGACAAGACTTTTCTCGCACAACGCCAATGTCGATTCCATAAACGGGGCGGAACTCCGGAAACTTCCCGGGAAGACATATTCGTTCGTCATGTCGTCGCGCGGACCGGACAATCTCGTCGAGACGCTCAAACGCGGGTGCCTTTCGCCGGAGCGGCTCGACCTCAAGGAGGGGGCGACCGTCATGTTCACGAAGAACAATCCGGGAGAAGGCTATGTGAACGGGACACTTGGGACGGTGACGGGATTCGAGACGACCCGAAAGTATCCGGTCGTGCGGACGCGCGACGGTGAGCGGGTGACGGTCGAGCCCGCGGAGTGGACGATCGACGAGGGTGACGAGGTGCTTGCGAAGATATCACAGCTGCCGCTTCGCCTCGCATGGGCGATGACGATCCATAAGAGCCAGGGCGTGAGCCTCGATTCGGCGGTGATGGATCTGTCGCAGACGTTCGAATTCGGGCAGGGGTACGTCGCGCTTTCCCGCGTGCGGAGACTGTCGGGAATCCATCTTCTCGGGGTGAACGAGAAGGCGTTTCTCGTGCATCCGGTCGTCGCGGAGCAGGATCGGTCGTTCCGCGCGTTGTCGGATGCCGCGTCGGAGGCGTTCGCGAAGACGTCCGCCGAAGAGCGGTCGAAGCAGTGGGAGAATTTTCTCGTCGTGACGGGCGGGAAGCGACGTGGAAAACAGAAAAAATCGGGAACGAGACAGGGAAAGGACTCCGGCGATATGAAAAAGACCGGAGAGAGTCCGATCGCGAAGCTGCGGGAAAAGCATCCGAAGGCGTATGCCCCGTGGACGGATGACGAAGACCGGATCCTCTCGGCGATGCACGAGGAGGGGGCGACGACCGCGGAACTCTGTGACCGGTTCGGCCGCCAGCCGGGGAGTATCCGATCCCGTCTCCGAAAGCTCGGACTTATCGGCTGAACGCGCCTATTTCCTGTGGTGCCCCTGTTCCTCTTCGCGGATGGCGCGGCGGATATGGGATTTCGCGGAGGAAGTCTTCACGGTACGGAGCCAATCCGCTCCCGGATGTTTCCGGTCTTTCGACGTGAGTATCTCGATGACCTGCCCGTTCGCTATCGTCGAATCGAGCGGGACGATTTTCCCATCCGCCTTCGCGCCGACGGCGTGGTCGCCGATCTCGGAGTGGATGGCGTAGGCGAAGTCGATCGGGGTCGATTCCTCCGGTAGCTGGATGATATCGCCTTTCGGCGTGAAGGCGAAGATATGATTCTTGAAGAATTCGATCCTGAGCCCCTGCCAGAATTCGTCGTTGTCCTTGCCGATCTCGTTCTGCCATTCCTGAAGCTGTCGGACCCAGGCGAGCTCCTTCGGTTTTTCGCCGGTCGGCTTTTTCCCGAAGAGAAGCGTTCGCCAGCCGCCGCGTTCCTTCTCGGTGTAGATCCAGTGCGCGGCGATGCCAAATTCCGCCTCGTCGTGCATCTTCTGCGTACGGATCTGCACCTCGACGATGCGTCCCTCGGGGCCGAAGATGGTGGTATGGAGCGATTGGTATCCGTTCGGTTTCGGAAGGGAGATGTAATCCTTGATGCGACCGACGAGAGGGCGGTACCGCTTGTGGATGGTGCCGAGCGTCTCGTAGCAGTCGACGAT
>CAYRYX010000037.1:0-10047 GCA_964428755.1 uncultured Bdellovibrionales bacterium
CCTTCAGTCTAGCAAAGCAGCAGAAAATTGAAAGGGAGAATTATTCAACAAAGCCGATCGCATCGCTCCTTGAAAAACTCCCGAAAAGGAGATTGCCATGGGCAACAGCACATCCGGTGGTTTTCACTGGGCACCGCGCCACGGTCCCGGCATCATCCGTCGCGAAGGCGACGAGGTCTACATCGGCGACGAGGACTTCATCACCGGCGGCAGTTTCGACGGTATCAGCAGCACCGAGCGCATCATCACCTCTGGTGGTCGCCACTGGTCCGAAGAGCACTGACCGCAACCCCCTCCCCCGACGCAATGCGCCGGGGCTTTTCATTTCAGACATGAAAATGCCCGCAAACGATTTCCGTCTGCGGGCTGTGTTTCTTATAAGACTTCACGTATCTTTTCGACCACGGTATCGAAGCCAGGAAGCACCTCGTACCCATGGATTTCCGGGGTATAGATCCACCGAGCCTCGGAGTGCTCCCAATCGAGCACGACCTGGTCGGTATTCACTTCGACCAGTACTGGGTGAACGATCCACGTCTTTCCTATATCCCGTGCATCCCTATGGAAAATGGCACCTCTCCGGATACTGATTATGTCACCCGGTCCGATACCAAGCTCCTCGGAAAGCTCTTCCCTGACTTTTGCGTCAAAGTCCTGCGCATCATCAAGGAATCCGGAGATGCCATTCCAGACATTCGGATAGAACTCAAGATTCGCGCTTCGTTTCACGATGAGGAATTTCTTTCCGTCGTCAGGAAATTCGTGAACCAGCACGCAGTTGATGACCGGACAGTAGCGAATACCCGTATAATCCGTCTGCCCGGGCTTCGGAACGAATATCTTTTCAGCCATGTCATGACTCCTTTTTCCGACGCATTGCGCCCCAGAAGACATCAGTTTTGATTTCCTGCGGCGTCCCTTCGGGGATTCCATTATCAGGCGGATAGTGGTGCATATCGCCGAAGTCGACCGCATGGTTGATACCGACTTCTTTGATTCCACGGAGAATAAGTTCTCCTCCCGCTGTGCGGAAAAGCTCTTCTTTGAGATTTTTCATCTCTTTCGCTCCTCTTCACGTTAACGAACGATCGGCTGGATTCCCAGTCGTGGCTCCATGGTAGGGTTTCCCCGGGAATTTGTAAAGAAAAACCCATCCAGGAGAAGGAAGGGCGCTAAAAAGAAATTCGATTCGATTATTTTTCGACAACCAGGATGAATCCTTCCGCCGAAAGGGCAGCAGCCATATCTTCCGTTATTCTCCGACCTGGCGGTTGAAACAGCTTTTTCTTCCCATGTAATGGTATATGAGACACCCAGATTCCCTGGTAGAGAATGTTTTCGGTGACACTCTGCGAAAATATTTTCTCAAGTGCCCCCTCACTGACCTCCCAAATCTGCAACAACCCACCAGGCAATCCGTCTTCGAAATCTACGAAGTCAAGAATCACTTTTATTCTGTCCGGGCGCTCGTCCTCTCTTCCGAGGCCCATAAGCCATTGGCAGCGGAATTCTTTGCAGGAGTCTGGTCGCTCCGGGTAGATACGACACCCGATACCTTTATCGCAGTGCCTACACCATTCCCCGAACGGCTTTCCAAGTTCAATGATCGGCATCGGCTTGCAGCAAGCCGTGCAGTTTCCACACGTACGCGCCATGATATGACCTCCTCGAGAAAGTTGTGATGAGATTTTAACGAGCTACGGATAATAGCAGTAAAAAGTGAAGGAGTCAATTGCCGATTAGGGTAATTCGTTCAACCGATTGACACACGCCCCGATTCGTGATACCACATAATTGTCAACAGACATTCGCCCTTTACCAACTTCAGGAGCACTTGAAAATGAGAAAAGACACAAATCTCATCGGCAGTATCTGGAGAAAAAACGTCAGCAACAAAGAACAGTTCGTCATCACCGATGTCGCCAATCACTACACTGAAACGGAAGCGCCTCTTGCCATCATTTTCCGACCGATCGGCTTCCGCTCTTTCTCCCAAACCCGGACATTTTTTCTTGATACGGAGCGATTCCTCCAGGAATTCTCACTCGTGGAATATCCGACAGACGAGGAAAAGGAAGACGGCTGTCGGATATTTGGAAACCGTGGCCGAATATACCTGTCCTCGGAAACACCCACCGCGCTCGAATGCGCCCGGCATCTCGCTAAACAAGAACTCAAGTACTTCAACGATGCAACCGGCCAAACGGCGATGTCGCGAGAAAGGTCAGAACAACCGGAGGCAATAATAGAAACAACCGCAGTCATCAGACAGCGCCTCTCCGAGTACCATGAATCACTGAAAGAAGACCGCTTCAATAAAGTCGTGGAGAACGCCCTTTCAAAGGTTCCGCCGGTGTTCTGACATGACCACCCGGAAAATCACCCGCCCCAAGCATCTGCTTGGGGTTTTCATTTTTTCGCTTCCTTAAACAACCGATTCTCGTTTTCTTTCAGAAAAACGATCATCTCATCGAAATAGGGCTGTATTTCCGGTGAGAGCGCTATTTTGTCCTTCTTGCGTTCATAAATCATTTTGATCGTGACACCCTTCTCTTTCCATATCCGTCCGCCATCAAGGTAGGTCTGAAGAACGGGCTGTAATTTGTCGAGCGCGCAGACAAATCGGCTCTCACGATCCTCGCGTTGCTCGTATTGTTCCATCAGCTCATGCAAACCGGTGAAGCTCGGAAATTCTTTCGCCAATCGCTCACGCGCGTCCCGTTCGCGATCTTTCTTACTCGCTACATGTGCGACATCGTCGGAATAGACAGGCGTGTCACCCGCATAGACTTCCACAAGGTCGTGGATAAGCGCATATTTCACGACGAGATTCCGATCGAGATCAAGCTTCTCCGAATCCGCGACGTACCACGCGAGCATGGCGAGATTGTAGCTGTGCTCGGTGTCGTTCTCCATCCGGTCGGTGCCATTCGCATACGTCACGCGCTCGACCAGCCGGAACGCATTCTGCATCCGGACGAACTCGAGCAATTTCGCAAGTCCTTTCTTTTCCATATGCTCATGTGATTATTTCTCTTTCCGAATGCCTTCTTCCTACTCCTCGAAAAAATCGTACGAGAGATCATTATATTCGTCGGTCGGATAGGCGGTGATACCGTTCTCGTGCCAGAGGACGAATTCCGAAATGCCGGCATCAATCGCCAGGCGGCTACAGACGGTACAATAGGGCTTGCCGGACTTCTGCATATTTCCCTCTTCATCCAAGCCAGCGAAGAACAGCTGTGACCCGATGATCTTGTCCGGATGATTCCGGAGCGCATCCATGATCGCACGCCACTCCGCGTGCATGCAGCAGGTCCGATCGGATTTTTGCTTCAGCTTCGGGTACCGAGGCATCTCGATGTGGCATTTCCGGTTCCTTTCATCATCGCGCGGCGGCGCATTGTACCCGTGACCGATAACCTCGCCATCCTTCACGATAACGGCGCCACCTTTGCCACGCTCACACGTCGCCTGCTTTGCAACCTCCGCCGCCGCATGCATCCACTTTTCGCTATCCTTATTGTCGAGTGTTCGCATATTTTATACTGTCATTACGCCTGCCCGCCTTGGGAGGGAGGTCTGTTTCAGACCGTGGCAATCCTGGAATCCAACACCTGGGTCGCCGCGCTTCGCTCGCGATGACAATGAAAATGATTTCTACAAAGATTCGACCACTTGAATGTTCTGTTCCAGAACGACATCGCCCTCGCCGAAGAGAAACTTCGTCCGGAACTTCTTTCCTTCGAGAAAGAGCGGAAGCCAATGGATATCGTCCGGCCACATGCGATCGTACGGGATATCGGGAAACGCGAACCACTCCGGTTTCATCTCTTCCGTTTCTTCCGGCTCACCTCTAAACTCGTCCACCCGGAACACATGTACCTCGAGGATTTCCCCTCTTTTTGAATCGAACTCGAATTCGTGAATGCCGACCTGCTCCATCTTCTCGATTGAGACGCCGCACTCCTCGAACATCTCCCGTTTCGCTCCCTCCTCGATCATCTCACCGGGCTCGACCTTACCACCGAACCCGTTCCATCTGCCCATCCCGAAGCCGCGCTTCTTCATCCCAAGCAGCACCTTCCCGTCCCGCGCCGCCAAACACAACGTAAGAATTTTTTTCATACAATCAGACGATCTTCGACAAATCCCCGTCTATAATAATCGGCCGCATACCAAGAATCTCTTCCTTATACGAGACCTCTGGAATCGGATACAGGAGGTATATCGGTTTTTTCAAGTGAAACGCGAGACCCATCTCGAGGAGCGTGTTCGCTCCGACATACCCTGAAACACCGTTCTTGTCATGATTACAGATAAGCACCACATCCGCCCACGAGACCTTGTCGAAATGATTCCGCATGGCTTCGGCTTTCTTTTCCCACACCCATGTCTCGTCGTCCGCTGCAGACTTCCGAATCGCATAATACTCCTTCACCGGAATCATTTTTCCGGAACCGTCCGCGACTTCAAGCGGAGGCAATTTCACCTCATGCCCCGCCGATTCAAGTTCCTTCCGCAAGGCGTCCATCTCGTCGATGAAAGCGATGCTCCCACAAATGGTGATTTTCATAGAGGATTTTATTCCGGATTTTTCGAAAGATATTCCTGAATCAAAGCAAGGTCCTTCTTGTCTTTCTCCCGACCCATGATTTTTTTCCACTCGACAACCGATTCCAGTCTGACAAATGGGATACTATCGATCATTTCTGCCGTTTCTATCAGCTCATCAACGTTCCATTCCCCCGGATACCAGCCATCATACACCTCTATCTTCCCGTCGGCGAAATACGCATATTGTAGCCCGGAGTATTCTTTCACACCAACAACCCCATTCGCCCTCGCCTGCTCCCACGCCTCTCCGCGAACGATGATATCGAGATCGTCCGACTCACGGATCCCACGCGCCCACATCGGTCCACTTCCAAATATCGCGTATTGCCCGACAGGAAAATTGAGCTTCTTCAACGCCTCGAACAGCGGATGATCCGGGATTTTCATAGCCACATCTTATCAGATTACCAAGTCTGAATTCCCGCCTTCGCGGGAATGACAAAATAACACGAGAAGCGACTCCAAGTCATGCACCATGGCACTTCTTATACTTCTTGCCTGATCCACAGGGGCAGGGGTCGTTGCGACCGGGGGCTTGTGCGACGTGAAGGGGCTCCTGTTTCGGAGCGTCGCCCTTGTCCGCACCGACTTGTTCCTGTGCGGCACCGAACTGTGGCGCAGTGTCGGAGGCACCGGAGAAGACCATCTGCCGCTGCGACTGCGACTGTGCCACGGAACCGGCAGCCGGTTCGAGCTTGAGAACGGTCAGAAGATACGTCTTCCGCATCGCATCGAGCAGCCCGACGAAAAGGTGATACGCCTCGCGCTTGTATTCGACGAGCGGATCCTTCTGCCCGTACCCGCGGAGTCCGATCCCCTGACGGAGATATTCGATCTCGTCGAGATGGTTCATCCAGAGCTGATCGATCGCCTGGAGATACAGCATGCGCTGGATCTTCTCCCACACCTCGCCGATAGCGGTTGCCTTTGCCGAAAGCAACCGTTTCGCTTCGCCGAGGAGATGCTCCTTGATGAGCGTCTTCTTCTCGTGTTCATCCTTGGCGCGGTCGTCGCGGATCGATTCGAGTTTTTTGCCGACGGTATCGGTATCGATCGAAGGAAACAGCTCGTTCACATCCGCCGTGATTTCCGCGATGCCCCACTCGGGTTCCTCCGAGGCGGTATGGAACGAGATCATCTTCTCGAATTCCTCCTCGACGAGCGAAAGAGTGAGCCCGCGCATATCGGATGATTCGAGCGTTTCCCGCCGCTTGCGGTAGACCACTTCGCGCTGTTTGTTCATGACGTCGTCGTAGTCGAGGACGTGCTTGCGGATATCGAAGTTGAAGCCTTCGATCTTGGTCTGCGCCCCTTCGATCATCTTCGCTATGGCGCCGCTCTCGATCGGCTCCTCGTCCGGAAGCCCCATCGTGGTCATCATGGATTTGAGCTTGTCACCGCCGAACCGCCGCATGAGTTCGTCCTCAAGCGAGATGAAGAACTGCGTCGCGCCCGGGTCGCCCTGCCGTCCGGCGCGGCCGCGGAGCTGGTTGTCGATACGCCGCGCCTCGTGCCGCTCCGTGCCGATGATGAAGAGTCCTCCGATCTCCCGCACCCCCTCACCGAGCTTTATGTCCGTCCCGCGACCGGCCATATTCGTCGCGATCGTCACCGCGCCAAGTTGTCCCGCTCCGGCGATGATGGACGCTTCCTGCTCGTGGTGTTTGGCATTGAGCACGTGATGAGCGACCCCCTCGCGCTCGAGAAGCGCGGCAAGGAATTCGGATTTCTCGATGGCGATCGTCCCGACGAGGACCGGTTGTCCGGTCGTATGGATCTCCTTGATCCGCTCGGCGATCTTCTTGAACTTCATCTCCTCGGTCTTGTAGATGATATCCTGGAAGTCATGGCGTATCGTCGTCTTGTTCGTCGGGATCTCGACCACGTCGAGCTTGTACACCTTGGCGAATTCCTCGGCCGAAGTGGTCGCCGTTCCGGTCATGCCGCCGAGTTTCTTGTAGAGACGGAAATAGTTCTGGAAGGTGATGGTCGCGAGCGTCCGTGATTCGCGCTGGACCGCGACACCCTCCTTGGCCTCGATCGCCTGATGGAGTCCCTCGCTGTACCGGCGTCCGTACATGATACGACCGGTGAAATCGTCCACGATGAGAACCTCGCCGTCGCGCACCACATAGTCACGGTCCTTCTGGAAGATGATCGTCGCCTTGAGCGATTGCTCGAGGTGGTGCACGTATTGGATGTTCCCTTGTTCGTAGAGATTCTCCATGCCGAGGAGTTTTTCGACATGACCGATGCCTTCGTCGGTGAGCGTGACGGATTTGAATTTCTCGTCGACGATATAATCGGCCTCCGGCTTGAGCTGCGGGACGATTTTCGCGAACCGCTCGTAGAGTTTGGTCGATTCGCTGTCCGGCGCGGAGATGATGAGCGGCGTACGCGCCTCATCGATAAGGATGGAGTCGACTTCGTCGACGATCGCGTAGTGAAGCGGCCGCTGGACCATCTCCTCGAGACTCCCGACCATGTTGTCGCGGAGGTAGTCGAAGCCGAACTCGTTGTTCGTTCCGTAGGTGATATCCGTCGCATAGGCTTCGCGGCGGGAGATCGGCACGAGGTTTTCCATCTCGACCGACACCGCGTCCGCATCGGAGACGTTCGGCTCGAAGCGGAACGAAGTCGTCTGCTGGAGGATGCACGACGTGGATAGCCCGAGAAAATGATACACGCGCCCCATCCAGTTCGCGTCGCGCTTGGCGAGGTAGTCGTTCACCGTCACGACGTGGACTCCCTTTCCGGACAGCGCATTGAGATACACCGAAAGCGTCGAAGTGAGCGTCTTTCCCTCGCCGGTCTTCATCTCGGCGATCTTCCCCTGATGAAGCACGATCCCACCCAGGAGCTGGACATCATAGTGGCGCTCACCGATGACGCGCGACGCCCCCTCACGGACGACCGCGAAGGCCTCCGGCAGGATGTCGTCCTCGGTCTCGCCTGCGGCAAGCCGTTTCCGGAACTCATCCGTCTTCGCCCGGAGCTCCTCGTCGGAGAGTTTCCCGATAGCCTCCGAAAACGTATTCACCTGATCGACGATCGGCTGCAGCTTCTCCACGACCCGCTCGTTCGACCCGAAAATTTTCTTGAAGAAATCCATAATTTTCCCTTAAAAAAGCCGCTTCAGTGTACCAAACAAAAAGACCCCCGTCAAAGACGACCGGGAGCCGGAACCATGGAATATCACTCTGGGAATTCGTGCTCCATATGCGGGCGACAGAGCGAAAAAATCTTCCGGAAAAGAACAATAAGATTCAAAAGGGAGCGGGTCGCACGCTTCTGCAGGGATACCAGGCGAACATATCCCCTCCGCGCATCGCCATCCGTCTCCTCGCGCAATCCGATAAGCATCCCTTCAAGAACTTCCAAGGTGCAGTCATAGCGCATGTGAGCGATCCTCCGCCCGAGTTCATGATTCGTCATACGAACATAGGGAATTTTTTTCGGATGGAATTTCTTCCGACTTCGGAGCATGATAATCTCCAGCTTGTTAAGGATGGCGACACGATACCAAACAAAAAGACCCCCGTCAAAGACGAGGATCGATATATCCGACAGATGACCGCCGACTACTCCGCTTGCCCTATGTTTCTGAAAGCAAGCGCTCTCAGCTCCTCGTACTCATCGATCAGAAGTCGCTCCGCCGAAGTAAGTTTTTCCTTATCGATTCTTCCGCCATGAGCCTCCGCTATCGCTTTCATCTGCTCCTCAAGACCGAGATATCTCTTTTTTGTCTCTCCAGACAGAGCATCCGCAAGCGTCTCAAAACTCGGAACGGCCGGTTTCGATTCCTCCGCCGCACTCCCCGGAACTTCCTCGAACATATCCGTTTCCGCTTACCGATTATTTCTTCCGTGATTACAACCCAAACACGAAGAGGAATGCCGACACCGCTACTCCACCGACGACGAACAGCGCAAGCATCGCGTCCTTCTTCCTCTCGTCCTTTTTCATAGATGCATGTTTATTTTCTTACAAGCGAATCCTATCAGAATCTCGCCGATTCGTCGAGCACGGTCTTTTTCTTGATCGACCGCGCGCCGCGTTCCTCCACTACCTTATAAATTTGAAGGTTGAAATTATTTTCTCCCGCATATTTTGTATTTCATCAGTTTCTCTGTCAGGATAACTTATCTCGTACACATGACCGTTATGTGAGATATACATTCGTGTCCCGCGGTACGGGATCAATTCATTCACAAAAGTCGCCACAAACGCATCATCTCCATGGAATGAATTTCTTTCAATATTGCTCAGGGACTTATTTTTTTCGGCAATCTCCCAAAAGGTCTCCGGAACCGATTGGGTTCCACCAACCTCTCCCGGAGAATCATAATACGCGAAGAACACGCCCATACCCTGAGGCATACTCTTATCGGTATATTCATACAATTCCACCCCCTCAATCATGCCTCCTTCTTTCAATTTCGAGCCCTCTGGATATCGAAACTCGAAACCATATTTATCGTTCCGATACGTCCGCCAACTGCTGTCGGCTTGCAGCTCGTTTTTTCGCGCCGTATCACTGCCGTTTGGCACCGGCGTTCCGACGACTGCGGAACCGGATAACTGAGCGTCATAAGGATGAAGAATCTCGAAAAACATGGACTCCAACCAAAGCCAGTTGAAGATAAAAAATAAAATCGCACAAAAACTCAACAGAAGAGACCTCTGAAATCTCTCTTCATGAAACCATTTGTATGAAACAAGGAAAGCTGCCGCTACGAAGATAGCCGCGGCAACACTCCACGACAATATGAGATAGTTCTTAATACCGTACACGGAAGCAAACACAAACAGTTTGCTCATTTCCCCAAAAAAGACAAGCAACGACAGGAGTGCAAAAAACAGATGGACGACCAGTACAAAGCCCGTCGTTTTGCGTCCAATATTCCACCCCATAATCCTATTTTCCATATTATTTTCCGTTTTTGTATTTTTTCCAAGTCAGCACCTCTATTGTAACAAAACCCGCGCCTTTCAGGAAGGTTTCACCTCAAACTCTAGACGGCACAGCACCCACGCCGATGGCAGAGCCTTGCCTGAATCAGAATCTCGCCGATTCGTCGAGGACGGTCTTTTTCTTGATCGACCGTGCGCCGCGTTCCTCGAGCTCACGCTCCTTATCCTTGGTCCGGGTGATCTGGCTCCGGAGCTTCTCTATCACCATATCGATCGATCCCTCGATGCTCTTGGATGTCTCTTCCGCGCGGTGAAGCTCCTTCGGCTCATGGACATTCACCTCGACCCGGAAGAAACCTTTCTTATCCCGACCCGTCTCGATATCGTAGAGCGACAGACTGTCGAACAAATCGGACACCTCCCCGAGCCGTTTCAGGATGTATTCCTGCGCCCTCCCGCTCGCCTCCATATCCTTCCACAGGAATCGCGTCTTCATAGCGTTTTCCTTAAGGCTTA
>CAYRYX010000038.1:0-3113 GCA_964428755.1 uncultured Bdellovibrionales bacterium
AAACGAGCTGAAGATCATGGATATGAAGGTCACCGCCCTCGTGCGCGGCGCGGACCTCGGTCGGATAGACCTTGTTCATCCAGTAATTGGAACTGACGATCGAAGAGATGTAGTTATTGAGTCCCTGGAGTGAATAGGACATGTTCGCGTTCTCCTTGACCCGCCAGTCGAGCTCGCGGAGATACTGATCGACGAGATCGGAAGACATTTCGAGCGCCTTCTCCATCTCGCGGAGCCGCGCGTGCTCCTCTCGGTAGAGGATGTACGATTTTGCGGTCTCCTCGAAGTCGAGGATCATGAGGACCCGCTCGACCATATCCTGTACCTGCTCGACGGTCGGAAGTTCCCCCTTCTTCACGTCCTTACGCAGGAGACTCACCACTTTGGCCGTCACGCGTTTCGCCTCCGGGCCGTCTCCTTCGCCGGTCGCGGCGAACGCCTTTTCGACCGCCGCGATAATCTTCTTCTCATCGAAAGGAACCGACCTGCCACTGCGCTTCACGATCTTCGGAAACACGGTCTTTTTCGAAGCGACCGGCTTCGCGGCGACCTTTGCGACATGAGCCGGCGCTTTCCCTGAGGCTTCTGTTTTCACAACTCTCTTCCCCCCTGTGATCCGGCCCGCCTTCGCCATAGACTTGTGTGTTATACGTGCTTATACACTACATGTTGTGGTTGCAAATGAGATTATACTACTAGAACAAAATCCTGGCAAATGTCGCTTTCCCAAGGGGTTTTCCCATTTCGCATCGGAAATGATATCATTCCCTCGTGAAATGCTAAGAAAAAAACGCTATGTCGGAACAAAAGAAACTCCGTATCGGGTGGTTCACCTTCACCTGCTGCGAGGACTCGACGGTCGTCTTCACGGAAATCATGAACGACCACTTCGAGGAGTGGCGGCAGGTGCTCGATATCCGTCATGCAAGGGTACTCCAGTCGAAAAACACGCTCGATCAGATGGACGTAGCCTTCGTCGAAGGTGCCATCGAGTCGGAAAAGGACGAAGCGAAACTCAAGGAGATCCGCGGACTCGCGACCAGACTCGTCGCGATCGGAAGTTGTGCTGTGACCGGGATGCCGACCGCCCAGCGCAACGCATTCCCTCCCGAAGTGAAGGAAAAGATCGCCTTTCTTCTCGAGCGGTTCAAGTTCGCGGAAAAGGTGAAGCGGCTCGACGAGATTGTGAAAGTCGACGCGATCGTCCCGGGATGCCCCATGACCGAGGCCGGATTCCTGAAGGTTCTCGGGGATGCGCTCGTCGAGTTCGGCATCAAGGAAGCGGAAGTACCAGAAAAATTCTAAGGCAATTTCTCATTTTTAATTTCTCATTTCTAAACAATTTCCAATGATTCAATTTCAAAAATTAAGAAATTCAGTCATTGTTTGAAAATTGAAAATTAGAAACTGAAAATTTCCAAAAGTATGCACCAGATATCGGAGATGAGCGGGTTCAAGATAGACGAGGTGACCAAGATCGAAGGCGCCGTCGGCCTCGACGTCGAGATCGAGAACGGAAAGGTTAAGGATGTCCGGTTCGCGATCAAGGAATTCAAGCGGTTCTACGTCCACGCGATGACCGGAAAGCCGGTTGCGGCCGTCCCACAGCTCTTGGCACGCATCTGCGGCACCTGTTCGAACGCGCATCTCATGGCGAGCATCGAGGCGGTCGAGCATACCCTCGGCATGGAGGTGACGGAGCAGACGAAACTCCTCCGCGCCCTCACCTACCACGGACTCATCATCCGGGACCATGCACTCCATCTCTACCTCTTCTCGCTCCCGGATGTCTTCAACAGGGATTCACTCCTCGCCTTTTCCGACGATGATCCGGTCGAGCACCAGATGCTCCACGACGCGTTCGCGGTCAAGGGTGCCGGAAATCACCTCACCATCCTCGTCGCCGGACGCTCCGTCCACGCGCCGATCCCGATGCCGGGCGGTTTCGCAAGCATCCCGGATCCGACGAAAGTGAAAGCGATGATCCGCGAACTGGAAGATGTCCGTCCGGCGGTGCTCAGGCTCATCAAGATCTATGCGGAGTGCACGTTCTCGCTCGTCCGCGAAACGAACTATGCCGCACTCGTCCACGACCCCTTCTCCTATCTCGAAGGCGAGATCCGCGACGTGAACGGGTTCGTCTGCGACGAAAAGGGTTACCGCGACCATCTCGAGCACGTCGTCATCCCCTACTCCCAGGCATCCGGCTACACCTTCAACGGTCAGACCTACCGCACCGGCGCGCTCGCCCGACTCAACCTCAACAAGGGAGCGCTTCACCCGCGCACGCGCGAGGACGCAGCGATGGAGCTCAAGCTCTTCCCGTCGCACAACGTCTACCACAACAATCTCGCCCAGGCGATCGGCATCCTCCACTCGATCGACGAATCGCTCGACATCCTCCGCAATACCGTCTTCCAGCCGGAGCGCATGCTCCCGATTCCCAAGAAGGCCGGTGTCGGCATCGGTGTCGTCGAGGCGCCGCGCGGCATGCTCTTCCACAAGCTCGAGGTGAACGAGGCCGGCATCGTCACGGGCGGCGAAGTCGTCGTCCCGACCGGCCAGAACCAGATCGCCATCGAACAGGATCTCGGGATGTTCATAGCCGACCACATGGATATGACCGAGGAGGAAATCTCGCTCGAATGCGAGAAGATCATCCGCGCCTACGATCCCTGCATGAGCTGTGCTTCCCACTTCCTCAAGGTGAACTGGAAGAAGTCGTGATCGGTACCGCGTATCCGGTATTTCGTATCACGTATAAAACCCCGCAGATGCGGGGTTTTCGCTTACTTAGAATTAACGCCGAGTAGCTCCCGTTTTATGCCGGCAAGTGCCGTGTCTTCGCTCATCCCCATCGGGATGCCGAGAATGCGGATCGGGAGCGGACCGAGGGCTTTTTTCGCGAGGAGAAGATAGGAGGCGAGGTCGTAGTCGTGCGCGGTGAGCCGACCCATCGGTTTCGCGATATCCTCGACGGTAAGCCAACACACGCCAGGGATTCCCGCCACGGTATCCAGAATGATCCATTCCTCCCCCGGCGGGATGTCCGGCAGGTCGAGATTATTCGGATCCTCCACCTCGAATGAAACGCCTGGAAACGCCTCACGGAG